>JAZFSW010000530.1:0-4132 GCA_036446375.1 Desulfobacterales bacterium
TTGGCGGGCAGGTCACTTTAGTTCACTTTCGTCACTTCAATTCACTTCTGTCACTTTGGCTCACTTGGAGCTCTCCTGACCATCCGGATCTGGCAGAGCCAAGGGCACATGACCACGCCCAGAGGACGTGGTTTGTAACGATAGAATCAAATTACAAATAAATCACAAGTTCCAATACTCAATGTCCCGAGCGTTCCCGGTTTGGATCTTGAGATTTTGGTCATTGGAATTTATTTGTTATTTGCATTTTGATAATTGTAGTTTCACTTCCCCCCGTTTGCGTCTCTGCTTGCCCTGTTAAATATTTATCCAGTTCAACCCGCGTTTTCACCTGTTTAACCGGGATCGTTTACGATCAGCCACAGGCCTGTCCGCCATTGGCTTCGACTCAGGTGAGCCGGGCGGGCGGACTTAACCGGGGCCCGAGATACATCCCTCATATTCTTGGAAACTGGCCTGTGCTGAAAGCACTATCATCAACTTTAGGCACTTTAGCCCCGCCTGCCATCGCCAGCTACCAAAACTCTCGGCGACTATGGGGGGTGTTGCATTGCTGAAACCAGCTCATATCTTCCCGGTTGACAGGCATTGGCGGGCAGGTCACTTTAGTACACTTTAGTCACTTCAATTCACTTTAGCTCACTCCTCCCCCACTCACCCCTTCTTCGCCAGATACTTCAACACCCGATGCCTCAATTCTTCTTGATCCTTCGGTACAATCGCCATAGCAACCGCATCATCCGGATAGTATTCCCAGACCCGATCCACCGCCTTTTCCCAATCGGCTATTTTCAACATCAGTGCTCTCCGATAGTATTCCTGAAACCGATCGATAGCACTTCGTTTTTCTTCTTTCCCGGTCAGGATGCTGGATCGCCATACCCAGTATCCGGCGACGCGAAGGAGCATGTCCGGATCCTCCGGCGCATATCGAAGTCCATTGTCAAAACAGTCCTCTGCCAGGGGAAGCCACCGATTCAGATAGCTGAAGGGATCATCATCCCTTCGCGCATACTGCTGCCCAAGTTCATACCAGTAAATCCCCCGCCTCGGATTCAACCCCACCGCCCTTTCCAAACTTTCAATAATCCCATCAGGCCTATCCCTCTCTTCTATCGCTGCCGTCTGTCCACCGTCTTCTGTCCTCCCACCGGGGCGTAGGCCCCTATGGGCCGGAGGCTGTCCTCCGCCCTTCCCCTCCTGCCCTGAGCCTGATGGAATCCCTGAGCTTGTCGAAGTGGCCGAAGGGTCGCCAAACCTCGAATGCTTCACCACCAGCTCTCCCACCGAAACCTGACCCCTGCTTGCCGGCCGACCTGTCCCTCGAAGCTCGTTGAGCGGAGTGGGAAGTCTTGGCGAAGGCCGGCCCTTGTCCCCTCCTTGGCGCGGCGAAGTCTTCAGACGAAGACGGCTGCCCTCAGTCCTCCTCCCTCCCCTTATGCCTTCTGCCTTTTGCCTTCTGCCTTCTCCCTTCAGTGCCTCCGCCCTCAAGAAGTGATATGCCGCATTGTAAGGATTCCAGGCAATCGCCCTCTCTATCTCCGAAAGACCGGGCTGTTGTATTCTTCTCCCCTTTGCGCCTTTGCGCCTTCGCGCGAGCCCCCTTTCCCTTCCAATCCTGCTCTCCGTACGTAGCTTCAGCGAAGACTGATCTAATGCCTTCCCCGCATTCCCCTCGGTCGGAAAGCTGGCTTCAGCCAGATAGTGCCGACCGGCAGCAAATATCCCGGCACCGGAAAGGATCAGGATCACACCCACGGCAATCCCCCGCTGCAAAAGGGTCATACGGACACTTCCCACATGGAAGAAAAACGATTCGCTGGGTCCCCTCCCCTGTCGGTACACTGCCATGTATCCGAGGCCAAGGAGGGCTGCGAGCGTCAGCACATTTGCCGGTGCAGGTATACCGGAACCAAATAGAGCATGGATCCCGGCGTTCAGCACACATGCCATGACACCGGCACCGATGCCCAGCGCATAGGAATCCCCCCTTCTCCGCCAGACACGAAACAGCAGGACAAGATAAACGCCCAGCGCTATAATTACGATGGCGCCGGATACACCGATCTTCGCCCATGCCCCAGACCAGCCGAGACGGCCGGCCGAATCGATCGGCAGGCTGATACCGTATCCCACCGCCAGTCCACATAGACAAAGAACAACCGTCCCGTAAGACCTAAGTTCCTTTCCGGCAAAAAGAACCAGGGCAGTCAGGAACATCGCAGCCCCAAAGGAGAGCATCCCGACCCGGGAGGCGGACAATACCAGACCGGTTCCCATGAGGATGACTGCAAACAGCAGGAAAATGGTCTTGGGCCGAATCGAATCCGGTGAAAACCGTGCAACGATCCGCTGCACCGACGCACGTCCACTTTTCAAACCGGATTCTATCCTGCCGGATCTCTTCCTATGGGCCACCATCAACCCCAGGGTGAGCAGAAAGCCCATGGATAGATAGGAAAACAACGGCTCGGATCCATGAAGACTGCCCCGGATCAGATCCGGCCCCCACACAACATTCTGCAATGCCCATGTGCTGCCGGTTATGGAAACCCGTTGAAAGATTCCGAAGATCGCCTGCAAAAGGCCCGTCACTATCAATACATAGACAAGCATATCGATTTGTTTCTTGGATCTTACCGTGTTCAGTATGAGAAAGTAGATGCCGACACAGGCGGTTAGTTTGAGATTTCCTACAAGTACCGGATGAAGGTAATGAACCGGCACCATCCAGAATGGCAGCGACACCACTGAATCGGCAGATCGTGCCATAATATCAAATAGCTGCAGCCTATCAGCATATAACTGGGGAGAAAGAAATCGTATCGCAACAGCCGGCAGGGGGATCAGCTGGAGCCATGAAAAAACCACGAGCATCACCAGGAAAAGATTCACCGGTGCCCTGACCCATTCAATCGTAACGGCCTTGGAAGCGATAAGTTTGTCGGCCAACCAGAACACAGCCAGAAGGAAGACCGCGATCTCAATCAGACTGTAAACCGATACCTTGGCCGCACCCGATGCAAAGGGCGCAACCACAAGAAGAAAGACAATGGCCCTGAGGATAATGCGATCGCATCTGCTCTGTCTTGAATACTTCATTTGTAGGTTGCTATTCTCCGTCCGAAGCTTATCGTCCACAGCCGATCATCGCCAGACACTAATGAGAATACCCAGAAGCAACCAGAACGGAAGCGAGAGAACAAGGGCTATGGTCAGCCTGCGAAATAGGCTCAATTGCCTGAAAAGATCACGACGTTCCAGGGCTCTATCAATCGTTTCCTGAAAGACCTGGAAATCCACCGGCTTTGTTACAAAGTCATAGGCCCCTTTCTTGATGGCCTCAACCGCCTTTTCGATGGTGCCAAGTCCCGAAAGCATCAGGACCGCCATCCGTGGATCCCTTTTCTTTACCGCCTCTATCAGCGCAATGCCATCCATCTCCGGCATCATAAGATCGGTGATGACAAGATCATACTTCCCCTTTTCAAACGCCTCAAGTCCCTGACGCCCACCATACGCGGCATGGACACGATGGCCCTTCTTCTTCAGCCACTCGGCAAGGAGATCGGCAATCAGTTCATCATCGTCAACCACAAGAATCTTTGCTTCTTTTCCCATTTCAACTCCTTAAGCCAGAAGACAACCTCACCAGGAATCATCATCCACAGACCCGCCCGACTCGCCTGAGAGAGCCATGGCTCGCGACCCGCCCGGGTGTCGCGCAGGTGGCGGGCAGGTTACGCAGATTACATGGATTACAAATCGAAGTAAAGCATCCTGGCCCAGAGGACCAGGCTTTGGTTTGCCCCTGAAAGGGGCTTTGCCAATGGTGATTGTGGAGTGCCTAAAGTGACCTGCCCGCCAATGCCTGTCAACCGGGAAGATATGAGCTGGTTTCAGCAATGCAACACTCCCCATAGTCGCCGAGAGTTTTGGTAGCTGGCGATGGCAGGCGGGGCTAAAGTGCCTAAAGTTAATGCGTCGCTTTGCTCCACCAATCGAGACCTTTGAATTTCTCCTCACAGCAAACTTGCTGAATTGTAATATCAGTAGATTACAATTCCAATTCTTTCAAAATGCGCTGTTTTTCAAAGGTCTCAAATCATACAAATGCTCTGCGCTGAAAGCG
>JAZFSW010000531.1:0-17677 GCA_036446375.1 Desulfobacterales bacterium
CCAAAGGGCTCCGTCCTGCCAAGTGCTTCGACCTGCTTCTCTGCGATTATCTCCCCAGCAACTTTGTCAGCGCTCTCCCGATGTTCCGAAGCCGACCGACACCCCGTCTGAACCAGAACCACACTCAATAAGACAACCCACTCCCCGATCATCTGATTCGGATAAGGATAGGTACACATCCAGTAGATAATCAGTGCCGGTGTGAGCCACAGAACCGAGTAGATGGCAAGGACGGTCCAGATTACATTCAATACACCGGACAGCCCGGAGGGTCGTTTCGGTTGATCTTCTACTGCTTCGAGTCTGGCTGATGGCTTCCCCATAAGGGTCCGGCGTTGGCTTTTACCCAGTACCCCTGCCTTGGCCAGAACAAAAAGAAATGCATAGAAGACAATCGTATGGAAGGTGGAGACCTGCCAGGTGTGAAGCAGGTAAAGCGTAAAGGAGATGCCATATCGAACAAATAGGGCAATAACAGAAGCAATAACAAACCCCGCTAAGAGGGGGTGGGTGAAATGGTGGATCACGCTTTTCATTCTTTGACGTCTTTCTCTTCTTTGAGCCGTCTGATCTCTTCTTTCAGGTCGACCAGTTCATTGCTGGTTGACCGCAGGCGATTGGCTAGGATTTCAGAAAATATTCGATATAGAACATAGCAAAAGGCAAGCCGGTCATTGCCGGACAATCGATCGATATAGGAGGCGTCTGTTACCAGGCACACCGATTTATCGACAGCATACACAGATGCCGACCGGGGTGAGCCATCTATAATCCCCATTTCACCGAAAACATCCCCGGCGCGCTGTAGCGTGCTTAGCGTTTCCTCGTGTTTGACGACACTGACCTTCCCGGAGATAAGAAAGTATATCCGGTCATCATAATATCCTTCCTCTATAATCATATCCCCGGGAGCGTATTCAACGATCTTGCTGAGGTGCAGGACACCTTTCAGTTCCTCATCGGAAAAGGCACCAAATGTCGGGATGTGTTTCAATTTCTCTGTAAGCTCAACATCATCCTCCAGGTGCTCATGTGTCAGCTCAGCGTCCGAGATTTCGGCATCCTCTTCTTGCGACGCCTCGCTCTGCTCAGACGCCATCATTTCGACGGCCTCTTCTTGCGACGCTTCACTGTTCTCAGACTCCGCCATCTCGGCAGCCTCTTCTTCTGATCCTTCATTGTGCTCAGACTCATCCATTTCGGCAACCTCCCCTCGTGATATTACAGGCAGAACCCATCCGGCCGTTTTTCTTCGCAATGCCGGCGCCATTCGATATGGGAATAGACAAGGTGCAATTAACCCATAACATATACATTTCACACAAAAAACACAAGATGAAAGCAAATATCTCTCAGGGCCGGCGGATGTGCCATACCTGAGTCAGAACGCAACGGCAGAACAGGGAAAAGCGCAGAAAGAGGCGCCGGTTGACAATCCGGATGGCCCTTGTTAAGGGTTCACCATGTCGACGACCCCACACCATGTTCGAAGATGGATGCGAGAGCCTTTCCTGCTGTTTGTCCTGGCAGGTGCACTGATCTTCCTGCTGGATCTGACCATCGGAAAACAAGATCCACAGCAGTTTCGGATTGATGTGACAGATGGAGAGATCAAGCGTTTGGCAGAGCTGTGGCGGGTCCAGATGGGATTATCGCAGTGGCACTGCTCATCCGTGCAATCGCTGTCCGTTTCCCCCGGTTGATTCCGGCTGTACCGGCCCGTATGCCGGTCATCGCATGCGTACCACGCATGGTCCTGTACACCCCTGCAGGGTCCTTTTTCCCTTGACCATTTCATCAATATAGATAATGGTATTTTGCGTGGCAGAAAACACTGCCCACTGCCGAATCTAAAGAGGACAATCCAGGAAAGAGCCTGGTCATCTCCGATCTGGTATGTTCCATAGCGCCGGGGCTCTCGTATAAACAAGGATGAGAATGCCATGGATTTCCGAGAACTAAATATCCGCACCCTTTCGGATATCGATAAGCTTCCCTGGTTTGAGAAAAACGCCGTAGGAGATCTGATCGTCAAGGCATCGGCCGATATCCCACCGGTCATCGACACCCACACCCATGTGGGCTGGAGCTATGGCTTTGCACCTGCGATAGACATGACCAAAGTCACGAAGCAGGTAGACTATTTCTACAACTTTGAAACAGATCAGGATCTGCTATACGATGACACGATCCATCCGACAGCCGAAGAAGGTGCACAAATGAGCAGGGGTATCCTTCTGGCACTTTTCAAACGCAGTCCCGCCTCCATGACGCATACGGCGGCAAATTTCATGGCAGAGATGGATCGCAGCAACTATCGGCATACCTGTCTGCTTCCCATTGAAGCATCACCGGTCGGATCGCGACATGCCGAAAGGACCCTTGGGGCTGCAGCTATGGATACCCGCTTCATACCCCTTGCAGCCGTGCATCCCTGGCCCTGGGGTCCAAGGAAGATGGCCCGTCTGGAGGCACAGTTTACGGCGGGCGCCCGGGCAGTCAAATATCATCCCGAATTTCAATTCATGGCACCGGACAATAAACATGCCATGGCTCTGTTTGAATGGTGCCAAGCCCGGGATGTGCCGGTGCTTGCCCATTGCGGCTACAAGGGGCCTGAGCCGGCCTGGATGCGTGAAAAATCAGAACCGGACCGCTTCCGTCCGATGCTTCAGGCCTTTCCCAAACTCCGGGTAATAATGGCTCATACCGGGATCATCTTACACAAAGAGGTCCTTACTCTTGCACGGGAATTTTCGGATCAGATCTGGCTGGATATCGCCGGACAGGATGTTCCCACCATCCTGGAGATTCTACACGGCTACGACCATAGGAAGATACTGTATGGCTCTGACTGGCCCTTCTATCCGCTGGCAGTCGCCCTAGCCCGGGCCCTGGTCGCCACCGAAGGCCGGGAACCGCTTCGCGCAGATCTGCTTCACGACAATGCCGCTCGATTTCTGGGGCTTGAAACGCTATAAACCGCATAAAAGGAGAACTCATGAATGACTTCGGAAATCGAATTGTCAGGGCGATGAAACTGGATGTAGATCTGTATGAGGAAGTAGAGGCAGATAAAAGCGCCATGGGCCAGGCCATGGGAATTGTGATCCTGACAAGCATCGCGGCAGGCATAGGTACGGCTAACGCTGGATTGTGGGGTCTATTGGGCGGGACATTTGCCGCTCTATTGGGGTGGTTTGTGTGGTCATATATTACCTATATCATTGGCACCAAACTACTACCTGAAGAGCAGACAGAGGCGGATATAGGTGAGCTATTGAGAACAATCGGCTTTTCCAGCTCTCCGGGCCTTATTCGCGTATTGGGGATCATACCGGGATTAAGGGAGATCGTCTTCCTCATAGCAGGCATCTGGATGCTGGTTGCCATGGTTATTGCTGTAAGACAGGCGCTTGATTACCAGAAGACACCCCGGGCCATAGGTGTCTGTATCATTGGCTGGATCATACAGGGCATAATCTTCGGGGTCGTATTCACCATTTTCAGCGGATGAGGGGGAAAATCACTCGTATCTGCTGAAATCGACACCACGCAGTTTCCCCCGCTGCCTGAACCACTCGGTTTCGTCAAGAGGTGGCGGGGCGATTTTCTCCGGGCTCTTGTGCACCAGTTTGATGGCGTCTGTCGGGCATGTTGTGACGCACAATCCACAACCGATACATTTATCCACAGTGATCTGGTACGCATCCTCCCCTTCTTCGATGGCATCAACCTGGCATCGCTCGTCTGCACACATACCGCATGTAATACACGCATCCGGATCGATTACCGCATAGTGGTGAGAGTTGACGACCTGGGATGCAGGTATGCCAAGATTGTGGATACCGGAGAGCACACCACAACAGCAACCACAGCAGTTGCATATGAAGAGGCGGCCGTTCTGGAAATTGCTGGTCATGTGCACCATCCCGGCCTCTTCGGCTTTCTTCAGGATCGCTTTGGCTTCATCTTTGGTTATCACACGGCCCTGGTCATCGTCCTGAAAGATATCCGGAAGCGGTGCAAAGGCCATGCAAACCTCTGTGGGCTTTGCACAGGGGTGATCCATCAGGCCCTTCTCTTTCTTGCATATGCATTCCATCACCCGAAAGGATTCACTGCTTTCGACGAGCGTCGACACCCGGTCGTAGGCCATAGCCTCCTGTTCCACTGAAAGTTCTTCTTCTATGGGAAGGGTCTGCATCATCTGGGGTGATTTGGAAAAGAACTGTCTGCCGAATACCGGCGCGAATTCCTCAATCAACTCTACAAACTCCCGATCCAGGCGACCCAGTTGAAACTCATAGATCCCGAATACCCAGGGCACCATCTTGAAAACCCGCGCATCCCCGAGCTTGATAGAGAAGAGCTGTCCCCGCTCGGCCATCATCGTTAGCATTTCCTCCAGCCCTTCAAGCGGTCGGCCCGTGCGCTCTGCAACCTGCTCGGAAGTTTCAAAGCTCAGGCGCATGTCGCAGAAAAGTTCTGCTTCTTCGGGTTCAAATATCTTTTTCAGTAATTTGATCTCAACACCACTTTCCGTTGAGGGAAAGCCATTGGGCAGTGTGTCGAGAACTTTGGCCACTTTTTGATATGCTTCGTCAGACATGGTTCGACTCCTTCAGCTTGATTGTCCAGCAAAAAGGGATACGGGTCAACAGGCGTTGAGCATACGGATCGGTAAGCAGAAATGGCTTTACTCCAGGTATATCCGCTTAAGATACAGAGACATGGGTGGCCTCGACCCGGAACAGGGACCGGTCTGAGACAGGAACCCGGGTTGATGTGTCTCCGGTTTCCTGTCTCTTTGCGGTTATCTAGAACTCAATTCTTGAGAACAGCGAAATCGTTCTTATCGTTTCATCGTCGCCGTCTATCAGGCCGTTGCCGTTCATATCTTCAAAGGTGAATTGGTGGTCAATGCCCATGGTTGCATCTCCCACGGCAAACTCCAGGACATATCCCGCTATTGTACTTTCGGTTCTCCACTCGTCAAAGTTCTCAACGTTGTTCTGAACATAGTAGGCCCGAACCGTTGGGAATATAGCATATGCCCCATCATTCAGAATAACTTCACCGGTCAACGAGTTAATGTCGGGAATCGTGTCACTACTCATGTCCTGATACTGCGCGTTGACGCTGATAAGATCACGTAAATCAAAATGAGCTGCCACAAGATACCCCTGCATATCGTCCGTTATCTCAAGCAGTCGGTCCTGGCGTGGGTGGGGTGTCAGTATTCCTGAGTCATCCACCTTATAGTAAGCTCTTTCAAGCTCATATGTATTGTTGAAATAGCCGAACATGAACTCCTTGGACTGAATCTTGTATTCTGCAGTAAAGGAGAAGAAATCGCCAACCGATGCTCTAAACCCCGGTGCGGTGACCCCCCATCCGTAGTCAACAATATTGCTGTATGCAGCATATAGGTCAACCTTGATTGAATCCCCGCTAATAATCGGGTATCCGACATCCAACCCCCAGATGGTCAGACTCGATTCAAGATCGGATTTTCTCTCAATATCCGCTCTTCGGGTACCATCATATTCGCCGATGCCCACAAATTCATCGAAGGCACTTTCAGAGATGCCACGCTTTCCGACAAAGTATTCATATTCGGTAGCCAGCGCATCATCATACGGATAGCGGTCCACTTCATCCGCATAATCATCCCCGTCTGAATCCCTCAGGCCGTTAAAATCATAGATGTCTCCCGCAACGGTAGCGCCCACGGCTATTTTGCCCAACATACGGACAGCAAGCCTACCGCCATAGACAACCGACGGGTTACTTCCGAATCCCTCTTTGAGATCGTTCAGGAAGAATTCACCATCGATTCTCCCGGCCTTGATTGACATCTCCAGACCCAATCGCTTCAAGTCAGGGTAATTAATCATATTGGTGTACCCGTTTACGATATCGTTGTAACCCAGATAGGTAAACTCAAGTCCTCCGATCTTTGCGTAGAATGGCGCGCCCTTCTTGTCCCATCGGATGTAATAGATCAGATCAACATAATCTTCGTACTCATCCCAATCCTCTTCCCGGATATTGCCCTCTTCATCGATGAGAACCTGGATATCAAGCCCAAATCCGAGCTTGCCAAGGGGTAGATCCATCCTGAAACCAATCTGTTGATAGTTTTCTCCGTCAAGGGTGGTTGCGCCTAACAAAATACTGGCCGTTGTCTTATCTGTTTCATTGTCCGCAGTGTTACCGGTTACCTCTTCTGCACCGACACTTAGAACGAAAGTCAACAGGATCGACGTAACAAATAACAGTGTCATGATTTTTCTACACATGCTCTCCTCCTTTTATAGTTCTGCATGAAAGCCTGTTAAGGAACCCCTCAATAACAACTTCACATTTCATACACGAATGCATCCTGCTGTGGCCGCGTCGCAAAAATCAGGATCGAGAAGGAATCCCCGGTCAAGCGATACAGGGCCAATCATTATACGTTCTTTCCGTCCCGATAGCCAAATGCTATGGATACACAGTACTTTACTACAATAAGTCGGTCACTTAAGTCAACTCAGAAGATCAAGAGGGGCGGGCAGATCATCCTTGACAGGACATGTGGATAACGATGGCGTCACTTCCAGGAAAAGCTGTTCAAGACAATACTCAACTTTCGCGTTTCGCCACAATAGTAGCGAAATGGGTGCTTTGACGCCGTGGTGATTTGATGACGATGTGCACTGTCTGAGCCCTTTAGAATACCTTTCATCAGCGCCCTAGAGGTGTTCCGCAACGACTACCGGTGTCCGATACCCCAAAACGATACTGAAAACATTGGCCTGCGCTGATGTTAGATATTCTTAAGGGCGAGTTTGCACAACGGCAGCAAATTATTCATTTCGCGACGGTATGAATCCCGGAAGTTGAGACAACATCAGAAACGCAGTTCGCGGATACGCTCGATATAATATTTGTAGTCGTCCAGCGGCACACCGGGCGTAATGAGATGATCGGGCATCATCACAAAGCCGCCTTCTTTCATCAGCGGGATATGCCTTTCAATCTCAGCATCGATGGCGTCCCTGCCCTGTTCGAGAACCATTTTGTCAAAACCTCCCTGGATGAGAAGGTCCTTTCCGAACTTGGCCCGCATCGCCTCGGGTCTACAATCCCATGTGCCCGGCTGGAGGGGAAACTGCATATTTACGCCTGCGGCCATCCAGTTGGCGATGATCGGTTCGACCTTGCCATCCGAATCGATGCTGTAAATGCCGATGCCGTGTTCTTCAAGTTTAGTACGGATTTTCCGATAGCCGGGAGCAACCAGTTGATCGAAGGCCGCAGGGCTGACAAACGGACCGGAGCTGCCGGCGATGTCCTCCCAGCCGTGGGCCATGTCGACTGTGGTGGACATGCGGGGGACAATCTGGTCAATGGACCAGCACACCAGATCAGACAGCGTGTCGACAATGTCAGCGTAGCAATCCGGCGAATCGTGCATCAGGTAGACCATGTTGGCAACACCCATCCAGTCCCGCACCCAGCCCATCATGGATCCAGCAAAAATCACAATGGGAAGGCCCGACGCTTCCGCCCGTGCAATCTGGCCGTCAAGTCCAGCCGGGATACGCTTGGCGTTGATCTGCAAACGCTCCTTGAACCGCGGCCAGTCATCGGCGGTTTTGAAGGTCCAATCCATATAGTGAGGCACGGACTCGGCGTGTTTGAAGTCTTTTGTGAGCACCCCCTGGCCGTCCCAAAATACCGTGTATTCGTCGGTCTCCTCTACAATCTTGGTCTCAAAGTAAGGATACGGGCCCAGGTGACAGGAAATCGTTGACCACTGGTAATGAGCATTGAAGTATTCATGCTCACCGTTTAGACGACTGATGTGCTGTGGAAGCCCCTCGCTTTTCCACCGGTCATAGGTTTCCTCCCAACACATCCAGTGAATCACCGGCATCCGATCAAATTCGCCGGTTCGGTAGTTCATGATGTTCTGCCACAGTTGCCGGGGTGTCAAATCGTCACCTTTCTTCATCTTTTCCCTGCCCTTACGACCGAGGCCCATTGCTTATCCATTGAAGAGATGTGCGGGAACATCGGGTCTCTGGAAACGTGGGTCTCCTTTACAGTCCGTGTTCTGTTCTGGCGATGATACTGTCCTGAATCTCTTTTTGCAGCAGTGTAAATCGCGCATTGTATCCGGCCACTTTGACAACCAGTTCCCTGTGTTTGTCAGGTTCCTCCTGGGCAGCCCTAAGCGTATCGGCTGAAACGACGTTGAATTGCACCTGATCCAGCTTCTGGTCCACGAATGTCCGGATCAGATCGGCGAGTCTCTTAACCCCATCGTCTTTCTCGAAAACCGCCGGATCCAGCGTCATATTCAGTGTCTGCCCCAGGGACACCTCTGCATTATCGACCTTTCCAAGGGATTTGAGGACCGCGGTCGGTCCCTTTGTATCGCTGCCCTGGGTGGGGGAGAACGCAGCGGCCAGGGGCTCTCCGGACAATCTTCCGGAAGGAAGCGCGCCGACCGGGAGACCTGCCGGCACGTATGTGGACATCGGCACCTGCATGGCAAAACGATGCCCCCCATAGGTCGTTTTGTATTTCTTGGTCTCTTCCGCCGTCACATGCGTTACCCAGGCGACCTGCTCATCCACATCGTCCTCGTCGTTTCCGAATTTCGGCACGTCCAGGCACATCCGGTGCAGCGCATCATGGCCTTCAAAGTTATTTTCGAGCGCTTCACACATCTCGGCCATCGAGACTTTCTCTTCGTCGAATACAAGTTTCTTGATGGCGGCCAGGGAATTACCGATGTCGACAGAACCGGTAAGGCCCGTCCCACCGCCAACATTGTAACGGGCGCCCCCCTTTTCTTTCGCGATGCCGCTTTCGATGCAGTCTTCGGTGATGGCCGATGCAAATACCGTGGGTTGCAAGTGGGCGATCTCGCCGATATTGGCCGCGATGGAATTGGTCTTGATCAGCCAGGCCAGCTGCGCCTTATACGCATCCCGGAATGCTTCATAGGTTTCAAATTGCGTTGGGTCACCGGTTTCCAGCCCAACACGCTTGTCGCCAAATCGCGTCATCCCATTGGTCAGCGCCAGTTCCAGAGCAGCCGGAAGGGTCGCCATACGAATACCGGGTCGGACCCCGCCTGCGCCATACCATCCCGATTCCATACCCGAGAGCGTGGGCTCATGGCATCCCCCGCCGGCACCGAATTGTCGGGCAATGGCCAGGGTCACGGGTCGCCCTCCTGTCGCCTCCCCCCGGACACGCAGATTGTCCACCATCAGGTCTTGATTGATATACATGGGGTACCCACCCCCCATCGCGGTGAGCTGGCAGGCCTTGATCAGCAGATCATCCGGCGTCTTGCTGTGAACCAGCAGACCGAGGGTCGGTTCCACCATCCCCGGCGTATGCATCATCGCTTCGAGAAACATATAGGACAGATCATTGGCGCCATTGCTCCCATCGGCATTCAGGCCACCGACGTCGATGTGATGGGCCGGGGTGTGATTCGATATGGAATAGGGACTGTCCTGCCACATCATATAATGCTGAGAGTAGCGCATGCACCAGCAGTCCAGCAGTTCCTGAGCCGCTTCCGGGGTGATCCTCCCCTCCCGGATATCTTTTTCGTAGTAGGGATACAGGTATTGGTCCGATCTGCCCGGACTCATGCCGGCATAGGCGGACACCTCCCAGCCCAGCATGATATGGGTGAACCAGACGGACTGCAGCGCTTCGTGGAAGGTTTCTGCCGGATGTGCCGGCACCCGGCTGCAGATCTCGGCAATCTTCAGCAACTCAGCCTTTCGGATGGCATCCGACTCTCCTTCTGCTCGTTCCCGGGCCTTTTCGGCAAATCGTATCCCGATCTCTGCGGCCGCCTCCAGACCCATAATCACGCCCTGAAGAAAGGGAACCTTCTCAAGTTCCGCCGGATCAAGAAGGTCAATCCTGGATAGTCTTTCCTCGGCATCTTCCTTTATCCCAAGAATGCCCTTTTTCAGCACCTTCTCATAGTTGGCAATCGAGTGGGGGAGGAATTTCATGCCACCAGCAGCAACAATCCCCTCTTTTTGCAGCGCCGGGGGAATGAAGGGGGAATGACGCTGTGTTTTCCAATAGGGAAAGATGTCCTCTTTCAGCTCCCGTTTGTCCGCTTCGCTGATCAAGAATGGCGTTGTCTCCCTTGTGCTGATGGTGTCAAATTCCCTCTCCAGCCAGAACTGGTCGACCCATACCTCGGTCCCCCGGGGCTCGGAAAACAGCCATCCCACGAAAAGCTCATCAGGATAGATATTGACCGGCACGCCTCTCACTATTGCGGCAAACGCCTTACCGCGACGGGTGACGATCGGCTCGCCTTCCGTTTCCTTCATGACCTTGGTTACGATACGTGCGATGTCGATGACCGCCTTATCTTTGGTGTCCAGATATCTCTGTCTCAACCGTTCGACCCGTGGTGACGGTGGCATCGTCATCACGCGACTGCTCCGATCCGCCCTGTCATCTTGCACATCCACCCGAGTATCCAACATCGTGCAACCTCCTTTTCCTCAATCCTAGTCGATTTCGATTGCCGCTCCCGCGGTGATATTCAGCGTTTGACCGGTGATGTTCCTGGCATCTTCAGATACGAGGAATACGACGGACCGACCAATATCTCTCGGCGTTATCTCCCGCTTCATCGGTGATCCCGGCACGATGAACTTATCGAAGAAATCCCTGCCTGTCATTCCTTTGGCCTTGGCATCCGGCCGGATCATATGTTTTTCTATCAGCGCTGCAAACGTTGGCGTGTATACACCACCGGGACAGATGCAGTTGACATTGATATGATGACTGCCCAATTCAGCAGCCAGCGCTTTGGTAAAGTATATGACACCGGCCTTTGTCGCACCGTAGGGTGCATTCATGGCCGAGGCCCTCTTTCCGCCGATAGACGACAGGTTCACGATTTTGCCGTATCCCCGCTCGATGAAATGGGGCACCACCGCCTTGCAGGTGAAGACCTGCGATTTGACATTGAGCGCGTAGTTGCGATCCCAGATCGATTCGTCGAGTTTGATAAACGGCGCGATATCGACACTACCTGCCCCGACGGTGTTGACGAGGATATCGATCTTCCCGAAGGTGTCCATTGCTTCCTTTATCGCCCGGTCCACCTGATTGCTGTCGGTGACATCGGCCTTTATCGGCAGGGCCTTGCGGCCCATTTCTGCTATCTCTTCAGCTGCCTTCACGCCACTGTCGCCGCTTTTTGTCAGAATCGCGATATCCGCACCTTCCTCAGCCAGACACTCAACAATGCCCCTGCCGATTCCCTGCCCGCCGCCGGTGACGATGGCTACTTTATCTTTCAGTTTCATCCATGTTCTCCTTTGATCCCTATAGAAAAGTCTGGCCGCCATCGACATACAGCGCCTGGCCTGTGATCGTCCTGGCGTCTTCCGATGCGAGGAAGACCGTTGCCCGGCCCATATCTTCCGGTGTCTGAATCCGGTTGAATGCCATACGGGGGCCGGCGACCTGCAGGAACAGCTCCTCGGGTGTCTTTCCCTTGGAATCGGGATTTGTCTCGGCGACCCTTGCGAATGCGGCTTCGATGTTCGGCGTCATTACATCGCCGGGACAGACGCAGTTTACATTGATGCCGTGGGGCGCCAGCTCCAAGGCCAGGTGATTCGTATATTGAATCACCGCCGCTTTGGCGGTACAGTAGATCGACAGGGAGATATCGACCTGTCTTGCCAGCCGGGACCCGATATTGACGATCTTACCGTCCTTCTGTTTCAGAAGGTGTGGTACCACCGCCCGGCACATCAGGAACTGGCTCTTGGCATTCAGATCCATAATCTTATCCCACGCCTCTTCTTCAGAATCCACACATCTAAGACCGGTTAGTTCTTCCTTCGGTATGGTGCGCTTGATGCGGGCGCCGCCGCCGCCGACATTGTTTACCAGAATATCTATCTTGCCGAAGGCGTCGACGACCTTCCGGACGGCTTCGGTAACCTGCCCGCTGTCCGTGGCATCGGCATGCACTGCGATGGCCTTGCGACCCAGCGCTTCCACCTCTTTAACAATCTCTCCTGCGGTTTCTTCCCTCAAATCCACGATCGCAATGTCGGCACCCTCTTCAGCCAGACAGCGGACAATGCCTGCTCCGATCCCTTGTCCTCCGCCGGTAACAATCGCCACTTTGCCTTCCAATTTCATCTACAACCTCCTTTAGCCCTAGCGCTTCTTTCCTGAGATCAGACGCCTGGATGGATCCCAAACGATCATATCATCAACGACTTCAATCCGTTTTTCAAAGCTCCATTCCGCCGCCCACGGCCACCACTGCCCCGGTTATCATTCGCGCTTTGTCTGAGGCATAGAACACGGCAAGATTACCGATGTCCTCCGGCGTCTGTTCGCCGCCAAGGGGTGTCGACTGGGCAACGATATCCTCGAAAATCTTCCGCTGGGGCACATCTGCAAGATCCGGGTTATTCATTTTCGTCTGTGCTGTCATCATCTCCCAGGCCCGGGTGTATAGTAAGCCGGGACAGATACAGTTGACACGTATTCTTCTCGGCGCAAACTGAATCGCATGTGTCTTTGTAAGGTGGACCACAGCCGCTTTCGCGGCGCCATAGGCGGGCAGGCCGGTAGCTGGCCCCAGGGCGGCAACCGAGGCGATGTTGACAATACTGCCGCCATCTTCCATCTTCTGTACCACAGCACTCGAGGATGCAAAGGTTGTCCGAAGATTGGACACCAGCTGGGCATCCCAGACCGGGTCACTCATGGCAGATCCCAGGATTTCTTCAACCGGCGCTTCGCGCTCTGGCCGGGGACCACCGATTCCTGCATTGTTGACCAGCACATCAATACGACCGTGCTGATCGATGATCTGACCCGTAGCCTCAAACATCGCTTTCTGGCTGGAAGCATCCGCGATGAGACTGCTGACATCCCCTTCAATAGAGGCGATGGTTTCATCAATGGGTGCGCCCTCAAGATCCGTAATGATGACCCTGGCCTTTTCGCTGGCAAAACACCGGGCGATGCCAGCGCCGATACCATTTGGCATGCCGGCACCTGTTATTACAACGACCTTACCTTCAAAACTCATGATATCCTCCTTTGGTTGTTATAGATGGAATTGTCTCGCATTCAGCCTGATCGCAATGAAGGAGCGGGCGTCGTTCCTTTAACAGGCTTGACATGGGCATACCACTATAATAGGGATGTCGTCAATCCGCAAGCAATGGCAGTTTATTCTCACCAATACGGGAGTAGAGACATGGCAACGACCGGGGTACGAAGCGAGCAACGGCCGGGACGTGTTTTCACAACACCCCGGACATTTCAGTGGCCGGATGAAACACCCGAAGATGCCGGGTTCGACGCAACGGCCCTGGAAGATGTTGCACAACTTGCGGCAGACAATGCATCAGACAGTCTCCTGGTGATCCGTAACGGGGCGGTAGTACTGGAACGTTACTGGAACCAGAAAACAGCCTCGGATGTTCAGCAAACCTATTCAGGCACCAAGTCGCTGTTTTCGCTGCTCGTGGGGCGGGCAATCGGATGCGGCCATATAGAGGATCTCGATCAACCCCTCCGAAGGTGGGTTCCGGAAATGCCCGCATCCCAGGACCAGCTGACCTTCCGCAATGTGCTGGCAATGGAATCGGGCATGGAAAACTCAATGCAGATCGAAGGCCTGGGAAAAACCGGTAAGACCCAGCTTGAGATCGCATTGGAACGGCAGATCACCAGCGCACCCTTCCAGCAGTACCACTATAACAACGCCGCCTATCGCCTGCTTTTCACCGCTCTGGAAAGAGCTTCGGGCATGGACCTTGAGACACTCACGGAAAGGGAGGTCTTTGGGCCTCTGTCTTTTGAAGGTGCACACTGGATGCGCCTGTATGCAACCGGCAACGGCAAGGAGCGATTCACCGGCTACCAATCCATCCGGATGACGCCCCGTGACTTTGCAAAGTCGGCTCAGGTGATTGTCGCAGACGGGATGTGGGCCGGTGAGCCGTTCCTGCCGGAAAGCTACGTCAGGGCGCTGGTTCGTTCGCCGGCACCGGACACAAACCCATCCTTCGGATTATTTCACCATCTGAACGCGGGACACTTCTACCGTAATTTTGCCATGCCCGATCGGATCGACCGCCGGCTGGTTCCCGGTGCACCGGAGGACCTATTTCTGATGTTTGGGGCAGGCGGCCAGGTGGTGGCAGGTGTGCCAAGCCTGAAACTGGTTGTCGTTCGAACCGGCGGTAACGCCGGTTCCATCTATGAAGAGAACAACTACATCGCAAGACTGCTGCGGATGATCGTCGAAGCCCAATAGCAGGACGATTCCCTTTGATCTTGAACTATCCAATACCCTCTCTCCCATGGCGTTCTCTTGATTCGTCGAAAAACAGCCCGCCCTTTCTGTATCCAAAGCAACCGCAATCTTGCATATTTCCCCCCAGAGCGAAACTGGCCGCAACTTGACAACACCGGATGGCTCTGTTATCAGCCTTCCTGTCTATAAGGTATAGGCTGATTACATCATGTGGTGTCACCACTTTTGGTGTTGAGGTGAGAGTAAAGCATCCTGGCCCAGAGGACCAGGCTTTGGTTTTCCCCTGAAAGGGACTTTGCCAATGGTGATTGTGGAGTGCCTAAAGTGAGCTAAAGTGCCTAAAGTTAATGCGTCGCTTCGCTCCACCAATCATACAAATGCTCTGCGCTGAAAGCGCAATCCTCAACTTTAGCTCACTTTAGTCACTTTAGCTCACTTGGAGCTCTCCTGACCATCCGGATCTGGCAGAGCCAAGGACACATGACCACGCCCAGAGGACGTGGTTTGTAACGATAGAATCAAATCACACACGCAGCCAGGATTCAGGGCAATTCACGAGCGGCAGGAAACACTATGAGCTTCAAGAGCGTACTGGTAGCAAATCGCGGAGAAATAGCCGTACGGATCATTCGTGCGGCCAACGATCTGAATCTCAGAACGGTGGCTGTCTTTTCTGAAGATGATTCTGCATCGCTGCACACAAAAATGGCCGATGAAATCTATTCGCTCAACGGCCGGGGTGTCCCGGCCTACCTGGACATGGACAGAATCGTCCGGGCAGCCAAGAGCACGGGTTGTGACGCGATTCATCCGGGCTATGGTTTCCTGGCCGAGAATGCTGACTTTGCTCGCAGATGCATGAAAGAAGACATCGTGTTCATCGGACCAAAGGTGGAAAACCTGGCCCTTTTTGGTGATAAAGGCCAGGCACGTGCCGCGGCTGCTCAGGCTGAAGTGCCCATACTACGGGGGATAGACAGAGCCGTCTCACTTGCAGAAGCAAGAGCATTTTTCACCTCTCTTGGCGAAGATGCCGGGATTATGATTAAAGCCGTTGCCGGCGGCGGTGGGCGCGGAACCCGAATGGTCACCGAGAAAGATCAGATCGAAGATGCCTACGAGCGATGCGAATCCGAAGCCAAGACCGCGTTTGGCAACGAAGCGCTGTATGTTGAAGAATTCATCAAGAGAGCGCGACATATCGAAGTCCAGATCCTTGGGGATCACCAGGGGAACATCATCCATCTGGGTGAACGAGAATGCAGTGTCCAGCGTCGATACCAGAAGGTCGTTGAGATCGCACCGGCCCCCCATTTGCCGGATCACCTGCGCTCGGACATTATCGAAGCCGCCATGCGATTGGCAAGAAGCGTGGGTTACGCCAATCTTGGCACATTTGAATTTCTTGTCAACACCGGTCGTTCGGATGAAGGATCCGGCATGGGTTCCGATGGATCATCGGATGGGGGAAATGCCTTTTCGTTTATCGAGGTCAATGCGCGGTTGCAGGTGGAACACACCGTGACCGAGGCGGTCACCGGCGTAGATATCGTTCAGGCCCAGATTCAACTGGCGGGCGGATCATCCCTTTCCGAACTTGGCCTGGATGACCCCGGTGTTGCAAAACCCCGTGGCTATGCCATTCAGGCCAGGGTTAACATGGAAACACTGACAGAGGATGGATCCGTTCGGCCGGCAGGGGGAACGCTCCGATCCTACGAAGCACCCAATGGACCGGGTGTGCGCACCGATGGATTCGGATATGCCGGATATACCACCAGCCCCGCCTTCGACTCATTGCTTGCCAAGGTTATTGCGCATTCACCTTCTGCAAAATTCGAGGACGCGGCGCTACGAGCAATCAGAGCGTTAAGCGAGTTCAGAATAGAGGGCGTCGGGACAAACATTCCATTTCTCCACAAAGTGCTGGCACATCCCGATTTCACAACAGGTGCCATACACACCCGATGGGTAGACGAAAACCTCGAGCAACTGGCAAAGACAACCCCGACAGATACCCCCCGGCGCTGGGTGGAGAGCAGTCCAGCCCACACCCAGGAGGGTCTAACTAAGCAAGCCAGCCCCATCACGGGGACCGCTCCGGTAATGGTTGACACTTCAGATCCACTCGCGCTGTTTGCCTATGACCGCCAGGTAAAAGAGACACAATCCACATCGGTGGAAGACCAGGACCAGAGAGCGGACCTGGCCGGACCTGACGGCTCGATCGGTCTTCCCGCACCCATTCAAGGCACCATCGTTCAGATTATGGTCGCTGTGGGCGATGCCATTCACGTGGGTCAGGAAATCGTCATCATGGAAGCCATGAAGATGGAGCACGCCATCAAAGCCGAGCGATCCGGGATCATTCGATACATAAACATCGCAGAGGGTGATATCATCGTCGAAGGACATCCGCTGATCTATATCGAAGAAGCCGACGTCGATGAGGGAGAAGCAAAAGCCGTTGAAGAGATCGATCTTGACTACATCAGACCGGACCTTGAAGAGGCCAACAGACGGCATGCATACACCCTGGATGAAAACCGGCCGGAGGCGGTAGCCAAGCGTCGTTCACGCGGCTTTCGAATGCCTCGAGAAAACATACACCAGCTCGTGGACCCCGGTACTTTCAAAGAGTATGGGGCACTTGTGGTGGCTCGCCAGCACCAACGACTCAGCGATGAGGAGCTTCGCAAGAATACCCCGGCCGATGGGCTTGTGGCCGGTATCGGCATGGTGAACGGGAAACACTTTGCTGACGACCGTGCCCGGACTATGGTGATTTCCTATGACTACACTGTTCTGGCAGGCACCCAAGGGGGCCGAAACCACTACAAGCAAGATCGCATGTTCGAGCTCGCAGAACGCTTCAAACTCCCCCTCATTTTCTTCACCGAAGGGGGCGGTGGTCGACCGGGCGATGACTACATAGGACCAAGGGTCGCGTTCGATACACACACATTCACCCAGTTTTCGAAGCTCAGTGGCTGGGTTCCGCTTATTGGCATCACAAACGGGCGGTGTTTTGCAGGGAACACGGCGCTTCTGGCGTGTTGCGATGTCATCATTGCCACCGAGGGCTCCACGATTGCTATGGGCGGTCCGGCAATGGTTGAAAGTGGGGGGCTGGGAGTCTACACGCCGGAAGAGCTGGGTCCGATGTCGTTTCAGGTACCCAATGGCGTCGTGGATATTCTCGTAAGGGATGAAGAAGAAGCTGTGGAAATCGCCAAGAAGTATCTTTCCTATTTCCAGGGACCCATCGATAGCTGGGAGGCACCCGACCAGCGGATACTGCGACATATCATCCCGGAAAACAGA
>JAZFSW010000532.1:0-4880 GCA_036446375.1 Desulfobacterales bacterium
CGTAACGACTTTAAATAATTTGCAATTCCTGCATCATTACAAGTCGAATAGACGCAATTCCTGAATCCCTGAATTCATGTGAAAAGGACTCTTTACATGGCCATCATGGATAGGTGGATGTGCGTTATGCAGGTAGGCGAAATTCAGGGGTGGGCATCTCTTGCGGTGACATAAATTTGACGAATGTGCCTGCCAGAGCCCTCTCACGGGGTGAAGACAGGCGTAGAGGTCCTCCTGCAAACCGTTTCTTTTTCACCCATCATACTTGTCTGCTCTCCTTTTCAACTGAGCCATCTGACGCTGCATCAAGTATTTGGAGATGATTCGTTCCTGCTGTTCGATATTGTCAGTCTTCTCCCGGTCGAACTCAATACTGTAGCGTATGTTGCCTGCAATCGGTTCAAAATGAGCCGTCTTCCCTACGATCCGCATGGATCCGCCACTTTCCGGGAGTACAAAGGTCATGGTCATCCGATCTGCGTATTCGAGCTGCCTGGCAATTAAAGGCTTCAGGCTCAGGGCAATACCGGTCAGAGAAATATCGATGACGACGCCTCTGGCTGAGTTATTTCCCCACGTCAAATCCACCTCTATCGGTTCCACAAGGTCAGGCTGTACCCGAAAGGCCTCTCGCCGATTGAAATAACTAACCAGGATGGGGTCCAGGTCCCGGAGAAGATGCGTCGTGTCGATGAATCCAAACTGACACCGTACCGCCACTTCACTTCTGTCCGAACGCATTACCAGGGCCTCGAACATCACGGTTTTCTCGGTCGCGTAGATAAACAGGCTGAGTCTCACCCGTTCTTCCGGTTCAAAATCAGGGCACGCTTCTGGAGGAAAAGAAATTGTAGCGCCCTCCATACTCGCATCTGTCGCCACACCGGCCAACTTCTTCTGGCCGGGGAGTACAAGGCTGAATGAGAAGGGAATATCGGGACCAGACTTCGACTGCTGCTGTTTTCGTTTATTGTTCTTAAACCACTTTGCCATGTTTATCCCCTATAGGCCTCTTTATATAGATCATATCATCATGATACAAAGATCACATCCCCACATCAGGCGTGGCTATCCCGCCAGAGGTAAGCGGAGACGGCCCACCTTATGAAGGGCACCCAGAATCTCGTACACCTGGGCATCGTTAACCAACCCCGCATCGGTGAGGATCCTGCCGATGGGCCGGTGTTGTTTATTGGCGTCATCGTCATCCGATTGGATTTTGAGGGCACTGCGAACCTGATCTTCTGTCACAAAGCCCTTCCGTATGGCGATCATACCAAACGATATTCCGCGAATCTCCTTCTCCATAGGATTTCCAGTTATAAAAAATGCATGTCTGGGACAATTATCGGTATATAAACGCAATACCTTTAGCCATTTCGGATCTGTAGCCTTTCCGGCACACTTTTTACTTTATATCTCAACTTTCGGGTTTCGCCACAATAGTAGCGAAATGGGTGCTTTGACGCCGTGGTGATTTGATGGCGATGTGCACTGTCTGAGCCCTTTAGAATACCGCGCATCAGCGCCCTGGAGGTGTTCCGCAACAGCTACCGGTGTCTGATATCCCAAAACGATACTGAACACCTTGGCCTGCGCTGATGATAGATATTCTTAAGGGCGAGTTTGCACAGCGGCAGCAAATTATTCATTTGGCGACGGTATGAATCCCGAAAGTTGAGTCTGTATTTCTTACTGTTGGGTAGACTGCAACCGGCATACATCTGCGTCATCTGCGAACGCTTTTCCCTTGCTTTCCACAACCGGGTCCGATATACCGAACCAACCTGATTCAAGCGACGCTGGGACTACCGGAATGGATATGGAAGATTTTGAAATCGAGGAAGACGATCAGACACCCCAGGTGGAGCCGCCTGTCAAGCAGGAGGTTACCGAAAATGGCGGATACCGGATTTTCTTAATAGGCGTGTGTGCGCTGATTATCGGACTGGCTATACCCCTTGTGTTTTTCTTCTTCGTTGAATCCCCTCAACCGGCAGAACATATACGCTTCTTCGGCTTCTCCTATTACAGACTTCTGTTTATCCTGTTCCTGACTGCGGGCACCATGGTTTACACTTCCTTCTTCTTTCTCAACCTCAAGCCCGTTTCGATCCTGTTCTTTTTTTGCCTGATTCTGTTTTGCTGCTTTCCCTTCATCATCGGACTTAAGAAAGATCTGACCCTGAGCCAGGTAATCCTCAGTATACCTTTTTTTGCAGGTTGGCCGATATTTCTAAATCCGGGATATATGTTAATCGAGTTCCTGATTCCCCTGGGCATCTTAATCTATCTGTTTCTACAGGTTAAGAATACATTTTCCCGCCCCCCCCACCACTACACTTTTCTTTGTGTAGCGGCCTATCTATCAATGGCCACCTTCCTGGGACTTTCCGGCCTAGCCCAGGCGAACCAGCCGACCATCCGTTCTGCCATTGTCAAGCTTATAGAAGCAAAACCGTCCAGGCGTAATACAAATACCGATTACCGCAAGATGCCACAGGATTTTGTCTACCCGGACAAACAGCGTCCCATAGAAGCAGACGCCTCCAGTATTTCATTGCCGCCCGTGCCAATGGTCTCCGACATAGAAACTCCGGAACCAGCCACCACCGCGCCGGAAACAGGAAATATCGATGGGAGATTCCTTCGTCTGTCTGAAAAGATGGATGGCCTACAAACGCAGTTGGATACCCTGGAGACGTTCTTGCTGAACCAACAGACAGGTGCGCTTCAAAGTGCCACAACAATTGAAGCAAAGGGAGCAACGCAACTCCGTGGAGACAAAGAGGCTATCCTGAATATCCAGGAGGAGATGAAACGGCTATCGGAGAGACTGGACCTCATCTCAAGCACATTCAACAAATTGGCGCTTCTCCTGAACTTCGCAGAAGAGGCGCCCATTGAAAACCGGAATGGATCTGTGATCGAGCAACCATCGGTTCCGGTTCCGAAAGATACACCTCAGCAGTGAAGGTAGGTGTCAGGTTTCAGGATGCTCTCTTGCCGGCACCCGTCGGTGATGCGAAGTTATCTCACCACGGAAAAGGGCACGGAAAGAATCACGGAAACAGCAAACTGTCAACACAAAGTACTTCTCCCATTCCAGTGAGATTCCGTGAAAACCCGTGGCAAAACACTGGCTGTGTCTCTTCCCTGGTTAAACTGGCTGGGCCCGCCGCTTTCAGCGGCGCTTCACGCGAGCCGACGGCTGTGCTTACACCTGAACACCAAGCCCTGAGTCCTGAAACCTGAACACTGAACACTGAACACTGAACGCCCGCTTCGTTTCAAGCCGAATAGGCGCAAACCTGACACCTGACACCAATTATCTTGACCACTATGAGGTCTTAGACATGAAGAAGACGGATATCCCCGAAGACGACAACCTATCGGCTCACATCATAGAAGCGGATCTTGTCCCCGGAGACCACATCTATGTCAAACGTGACAATAAGTTCTACAGTCACCACGGAATCTATATGGGGGGGGGAAGGGTCGTTCATTTCGCAGGTTCACTGAGAGAAAAAGTGGACCCGGTTGTCCACGAGATAACCCTTGCAAAGTTCCTGCGGGGCGGGGCTATCCGGCGTCGGTACCACAGGGAAAGACTTCCTTCCCGGATAACATTACAGCTTGCCGGGCAGCAACTCACGGAGGAAAGCTTTTCCATGGTATGGAATAACTGCGAACATTTCGCCACATACTGTGCGACAGGGAAAAAGACCAGTTGGCAGGTGAGAAACGCCATCTATGGGGTGGGAACGGTTGCAGCGGGGATAGCGCTTTTTGCTTTGACCCGTATCATATTGCCTTCCGTGAAAAAAACCTGAACATCGCAGATCCACCAACGACTCTATTCCGGTATTTCAGCTGCCTGTCCTTCCCATAGGCCCTGAATGGCATCCAGCTTCTGTCTTATCTGATCCCGCTCCCGGATAGCTTCTTCTGCCAACGCTACACTTTCCGCTATAATGGCATGCGTGCCATCCGCTTCCATATTTGACGTCTCGTTTATCTCTACCAATTGAGCATGCTTATCTGAAATAGCCTCAAGCTCACTCTTTAGGGAATCGATCTGTAGAACCAGTTGCTCCCTGGATGCTTCTGCCTTCTCAGCCGCTTCACAGTAACCGGACAGTTCCCTTTCCTTCTCGGTTTCGGCGGCAGACACCCTTGCCTTAAGGCTGCGGATCTCCTCTTCATATTTGGTGCTGTCAACGACAGCGGTGTTTTTCAACTGGTGGAAGGTATCGAGAACATCGATATTCGCATCCTGGAGTTCTTTGTTTCCTGCTTTCAAGGCATCAAGCTCAGTGAGCAATTGTGCGGATACGGCAGGTTCCTGGCTCTGTTTGGCAGCAAGATCACCAATGGCATCAGCAATCGCCCCGTTGTTTCCCATGATGGCCGCTTTCATTTCCGTGTTGGAGGCAACAGCTGCCTGCACCTCCTCTTTCACTGCTGCCATCCCGGTATCCAGAGACTGAGTAGCACTTTCAAAATGGCTGTCAAGTGTACCAAGTGCTTCGAGCAATCGTGCAGACACGGCAGGTTCCTGGTTCTGTTTGGCCGCAAGATCACCAATGGCATCGGCAATGACCCCGTTGTTTCCCATGACAGCGGATTTGATCTCCGCGTTGGAGGCGACGGCTTCCTGCACCTCCTTTCTTACTGCCTCCATCCGGGTATCCAGAGATTGAGCAGCACTTTCAAAATGGTTTTCAACAGCAGTCAGGACATCTGAGAGTCTTTTTTCTGAAACCTTCAGCCCCTCATCCGTTTCAGATTTGAGACGGGTATTCATCTCGTTGGAAATTTGCTTCAGACTTTCCCCCAGGATCCGATCCAGGGAGCCATTGAGATGGGCATTGATATCT
>JAZFSW010000533.1:0-2468 GCA_036446375.1 Desulfobacterales bacterium
ATGTTGTCCGCCTATTTTTCTTACACAATCGTACACCTCACCGGCAATTTCTGGCTGGGGCTGTTGATTGCCCCCGTGATAACGGCTATGTGCGGCGCTTTGGTGGAGCGTTTCCTATTGAGAAAAGTGCACGCCAGGGGGCACATTGCCGAACTCCTGATCACTGTCGGGATCATGATGGTGATACTGGAGGGTGTGAAGGTCGGCTGGGGAACCGAAAGCCTCGTGGTGAAGATTCCCCCATCCCTTTCCGGCCTGATACATATCGGTGGCCTCAGCTACCCGGTATACCGCATTTTCATCATTGTGCTGGCACTGGCCGTTTTTGGTTTGATGGGTGTCGTCCTGTATAAGACCCGTCTGGGAATGGTCGTCAGGGCTGCCGTCTCTGACCCGGATATGGTCAACGCTCTCGGGATCAATACTTCTTTGCTATTTATGGGTGTCTTTGCCTTCGGCACATGGTTGGCGGGAATCGCCGGAGTGGCTGCAGGCCCACTGCTCACTGTATTTCCGGGAATGGCCGACCTGATGGGTATGGATGCTTTTGTGGTGGTGGTTGTAGGAGGCTTCGGCAGTCTCACGGGGGCCTTCATCGTGGCCCTGTTCCTCGGGGAATTGAATGCATACGGTATCCAGTTCCTTCCTAAGCTCGCGCCGGTACTGATGTTTGTCTTCATGGCCATCGTACTATCCTTCAAACCCAAGGGCCTCTTCGGAGAAAGAGAATGAGGCGTAACCTTCACCTGTGGATTCTATCCTTTGTGGGGCTGGCCATCCTTGTCGTCTATCCCCACCTGTTCGGCATCTACTACACTAATTTCTTTGTCAAGTTCGCTATTTTTGCCCTGTATGCCACCAGCTTCAACCTGCTTCTTGGCTACATGGGTGTTCTCAGCTTCGGGCACGCGATCTTTTTTGGTACCGGAGCCTACGCCACGGCTCTGGCATTAACCCACATCAACGAACTGCCGCTGATCCCGGCACTGCTCATCGGTGGTCTGTCCAGCGGGCTTATGGCGCTTATCCTAAGCCCCCTGCTGATCAGGGTCAGCGGCACCGCTTTTGCCATGCTTACCCTCGCCTTTGGCCAGCTTCTCTTCGTCTTCGCCCTCAAATTCAGGAATATCACCGGTGGCGAGGACGGCATCGGGGGATATCCGATCCCTTCTCTCAACATCCCCGGGATTGTGTCCATCGATATGTTCGATCAAACGAATTTCTATTATTTTGCCATTACCGTGATCGTGGTCTCCATCTGGATGATGTGGTTTTACACCAAGACACCCTTTGGAAGTCTTCTCGTCGGCATCAGGGATAATGCAAACCGGGTGGACTATATGGGATTCAGGTTGCCCCAGACAAGGGCCGTCAATCTGATCGTTTCGGGTACCTTCGCCGGAATCGCCGGTGGGCTCTACGCGCTGTTCCAGAACCTGGTTTCCACAGTGGGTATACTCGATATCCACACCTCCTTTTACGCGATCATGATGACCTACATCGGGGGAATAGGGAATTTTTTCGGTCCGATTCTGGGTGCAGCGATTCTCCATATCCTGGAAGACGTCACCTTTCGGTTTACAGAACGGGTAGACCTGGTCAACGGCATGGTATTCATCCTGGTGGTCCTGTTTGCCCCACAGGGAATTGCCGGCGTTTTCTCCGCCATCAAGGAGAGATACTTTGCCAGAGCCGTTAAACAGCCTGCGGTGGAGGACGAGATATGAGTATCCTTAAGAGCAAAGGCTTGTCACACGATTTCAAGGGATTGAAAGTAATATCAGATGTGAATCTTCAGATAATCGAAGGAGAAAGGCATGCGATTATCGGGCCCAACGGTGCCGGAAAAACCACACTGTTTAATCTCATTACCGGCTCCATCATACCCAGAGGTGTAAGAAGAATCATCAAAGGCATAGATGTAACCAACGCAAAACACTATAAGCATGTACGCATGGGTATGGGACGTTCCTTTCAGATCACCAGCACATTTTCACGGTTAACCGCCTTCGAGAATATCCGTATGGGGATTCTGTCAAAGGAAGGTATCCGCTTTAGCCTGTTCCGTAAGGTAGACAAGATGAAAGCCATAACCAAAGAGACGGATCGCGTTCTCAAGCGCATCAATCTGCATGAGGAGCGGGACGTACCTGCCGGCGAATTGTCCTACGGCAAACACCGGTCCCTGGAGGTCGGCATGGCCGTGGCCACTGACCCTGGCCTGGTGATGCTCGATGAGCCTACGGCCGGCATGTCTCGAGAGGAGACACGTCACACGGTTGAACTGATCCGAAGATTGACCGAAGGCAGAACCATGGTCATCATCGAGCATGACATGGATGTGGTTTTTTCCATCGCAGACCGGATAACAGTGCTTCATCACGGTGAGATCCTCGCCACTGGAACGCCTCAGGAAATTCGGGACAGTCCGGAAGTCAAGGGCGCCTATCTGGGCGAGATGGAGGACT
>JAZFSW010000534.1:0-2798 GCA_036446375.1 Desulfobacterales bacterium
GATGGTTTTCTGCAGGCCCTGCGGGATCTGACAACAGCCGCCGGCAGTATGCTGATCTTTGACGAGGTAATGACCGGTTTCCGGGTCGCCTATGGCGGGGCACAATCACTGTATGGGATATCGCCGGATATTACCTGTCTGGGCAAAATCATCGGCGGCGGATTGCCCGTGGGTGCCTATGGTGGCAAGAAAGAGATTCTTGAGCAAGTCGCCCCTCAGGGGGCAATATATCAGGCGGGAACGCTTTCCGGAAATCCCCTTGCCATGGCCGCCGGGATCGCCACATTAACCCAGCTCAAGACCCCGGGCTTCTATGGTGCCCTGGACAAGAGAGCCAACCAACTGGTTGTCGGGATCGGGGCTGCTGCGGAAAAGGCGGGAATCCCTGTGAATGCGGGTCGGGTAGGATCGATGATGGGCATCTTTTTTACCGATAAAGCCGTTACATGCTTTGATGATGCAAAGGCCTGTGATGCTGAACGGTTCACGGCATTTTACATCGGTATGCGGGAGAAGGGGATTTATCTGGCACCTTCTCGATTTGAGGTGCTCTTCATGTCAGCCGCCCATGAAACCACCCATATCGATGCTACTATTGAAGCCGCCGAAGCGGTGTTTGCAGGTCTGGAAAAAGGAGCGTAACGATGAAGATGAAATATATAATAGAAAAGGGTGAAGATAAGCAATTTGTCATTAAGGAATCCTCCGCATTGGATAAAAAGGATATGGGAAAATTCACCCTGTTATGCGAATCCGTGTACGCCGGCAAAGACATTGAAAAGGCCGCATCAGAAGGGATGGAGGCACTTATTCTGGCGATAAGGACCCCCAATTTCTACCCCCAGACTACCTATGCGAGTATGCTTGCCGAAGCGATTTTGACGATGGTTGGAAAGAAAGGCGAGCCATCTGTCGAGCTTGTTATTGACGACAATGAGCTGCTGTCACGGGCAGTGAAGCTCAGGGACGAAGAGAAACTGCTGGAAGACGTCGAAGAAGAGCCTGAAGACGATTCCATGGGTGTTGATGAACTGCTTGACAATAACGATGGCATCAAGAATCTGAAATCGACGATTCTGGTTGCCGATGAGGAATCCGTTGATATCGATATCGATAAGGATGCCAAGATAGAGGATATCGCCGGCTGAAGAAACACCTCGCGCTGTCGTTTATCCAAGCCAATATCATTTTAATTGAAGCTCTCCGCAGTGTTGCTCGGGGGGACGGGAAACTTCCAGCGGTGGTGGAAGGCTTTTCTTTCGCCTGAGCATGCAGAGAGCTTCGATGGTTTTTGCCCGGGGTAAAATGGGAACAGACACCATTAGCACCGATAAGAATACCATTCCGGATGTCGTCAAGCGGATACACTTCATTGCCGTATGTGGGACGGGGATGGGGGCCCTGGCATGCATGGTCAAAGAGCTGGGCTTTGATGTGACCGGATCCGATGAGAAGATATACCCGCCGATGAGTGATTTCCTGGCATCCAAGGGGATACCGATTTCCAGTGGATTCGATGGTCGGAACCTGTCCGACGAGCCGGACCTTGTCGTTGTGGGCAATGCGGTGCCCAGAACCAATCCTGAAGTCCAGCAGATGTTTCAGATGGGCCTGCACTATTGCTCCATGCCCCAGGCGATAAACCGGTTTATCGGCGCCGGTAAGAAACAGATTCTTGTTACCGGCACCCATGGTAAAACGACTACCTCGTCTCTTCTAACCTGGATACTCCATGATGCCGGATGGGATCCCACCTTTTTCATCGGTGGCATCCTGCAGAATTTTGACAGCAATTATCGCCTTGGCAATGGGGATGTCATGGTGATCGAGGGGGATGAATACGACACGGCGTTTTTCGATAAAGGCGCCAAGTTCCTCCATTATGATCCGTTCATGACGATACTGATCCGTGTGGAATTCGATCATGCGGACATTTTCAGAGATCTGCAACATACCTGTCAGGTTTTCGATGGGTTTCTTTCCGGATTGTCCACAGAGAGCGCCCTGTTTGCCTATGACAATGACGACAATATTACTGCGTTGGTCCGGGATCTACAATGCGAGGTGATCTCCTATGGAAGGGAAGCCCAATCCGGCTGGCGCCTCGGTGATGTGTCCATAGCACCGCCGCAGACGGTATTTGATGTCTTCAAAGGAGACACGCTTTTCGGAACCTTTTCCATTCCGATGATGGGGGAGCACAATCTACTCAATACCTTGTCTGCTATTGCTGTAGCCGATAAGCTGGGCATTCCGGTGGAATCCATCGCCGATGCACTGCAACGCTTCAAGGGGATAAAGCGGCGGCAGGAGATCCGGGGGGAGAAAAGGGGGATCATCGTCATGGATGATTTCGCACACCACCCCACCGCGGTGCATGAAACCATCAGGGCCGTGAAATCATTTTATCCGGATCGCCGCCTGGTAGCGGTGTTTGAGCCGAGAACCAATTCCAGCATGCGCAAGGTGTTTCAGAACGTCTATCCCCATTCCTTTCAGCATGCCGATCTCATCTGCATACGCGAACCATCGTTTCCGGAGAAAATCCCTTCCGAGGAAAGATTCTCATCGGAACAACTCGTGGCCGACCTGAAAGATGGCGGCAAAACAGCGCATTGTTTTCCGGATACCGACTCGATCATTGATTTTCTCGCCGGATCAGCCACATCCGGCGATCTTATTCTGGTTATGTCCAGTGGTGGATTCGATAATATTCATGAAAGATTGCTGGCGGCGCTCTAGCTGCATGCCGGTTGTTTCTATTCACGGACAAAAGAAGGGATTTTTTGACAGGATTA
>JAZFSW010000535.1:0-2102 GCA_036446375.1 Desulfobacterales bacterium
GGATGGGGCCAAATGGAGACTTGCCGGGATCGTTAGCTGGGGTCTGGAATGTGCAGATCCTGATTTCTATGGTGTATATTCCCGGGTATCGCGGTTTGCCGATTTCATCGGGACATATGTAAGTTTCCCGACATGTCCGACAAATGACACCGATGCTATGGGCCTCGAAACGGTCCAGAACGGTGGTAGCATAACCATTCCTCTTACAGGATCCAATGTGGTGACGTGGACGATCACCTATGGGGGGGGCGAACCCGTGGAACTGCCGGGCTCCCGGACGTCTTATCTGCTGGAAGACATCGTGGGAAATACCACGCATGTCGTCATCGCGGCCAACGGATTGGATGAGAGCCGTGAGGTCTGCTCGGTTGAGACCGATCTTGATCTGGATTTTGCTGCGCCGGTAATCGAAAGCCCGTCTCTGACGCCCGCCGGCCCCTATGATGAGGATGACACGGTAACCGTTGACGTCCCCACGACCAATGCCGTCTCTGTAACCATTGATGATGGTGGTGCTACAAGCGACAGGGCGATGACACCCGAGGCGGATGCGGATGCCACGTTCAGCAATACCTGGACATACAGCTACACGGCAATACAATCCGGCCAACTCGCCGTTACGGCAGTCAATGCCAGCGGGGATTCAGTCGACCACACCTGGGATATTACTGTCAATGCCACTCCACCACCACCGGCACCGACACCACCCTCCGGGGGAGGCGGCGGCGGCGGCTGTTATATCGACAGCCTGCAGGCAGGATCGGAAGAATACTCCTCTCCGGTTTTATGGTGGCTATTGGGGGCAGGTGTCTTGCTTCTGGGGGTGGTAGGATACAAGCGAAAGGTGTACTACGGCCTGTAGTCTGCCCATTTCAGCAGGCTGAAACGTTTCAGATCGAAGAAGTGCGACAGAAGTCTTTTCTTGTCTATCTGCTGGCTCACCTTCTTGCGAATCACATGACTATATGTGGTTAAAAGGGTTTCCCCGTAGTCTTTGCTGTTATAGTTGTCCAGAACAGCTTTCCGGTTATGTGCTACCAGAGCTTCTTCAGTGGATAGTGTTCCAATCTGTTTGAGACAGGCATTGGCAGTTATCAGCTCTTCAGCATGCTGTCTGCCGGATAGTACACGGGAGATGACCTGCCGCTGAAAGTGTTCATCCAGAAGGCCAAAATCAACAAGCTCCTCCCTCGTTACATCTGCTAGGGCATCTTCGATTGATGCCGGATCGATAGCGGCGTGGAACAGGGCAGCGCAGTTTGCGACAGCCGTGCGCCACTTGTCGTGAAAGACTTTTTTGCCAATCCAATCCAGGGGTACCCGGAGCCGGTCATACAGATGATCCAGCCGGATATCGTTTGTGATGAAGTCACTACAGATGTCAGGAAGTCTTCTACCCCAGAGCATTTTTCCGGCGACCCAAGGCTCAAGGAACGAGAACCCGAATCCTTCCGTGATACTTGTGGTGAGAAGATACTTCGATGTATTCACCAATGTCTCGAAATCCTCCTGAAGTCCGACCTCAAATTCCACGGGAAGGTTGTTCTCCTTCACATACCGTTTCCAGTCCGCATAACTGCTCATATCCGCTTTACTGTTGGGCGGACGACTAATCGCAAGGGTTTCGCCTTGTCGAAAGAACAATGACAGCAAAATCGCCTCTCCGATATTTTTCCGTCGGATGGCTCGGACCGGGTAGAGGACCCGGTTGCTGATTGCAGCCGTTTCTTCGATATCCAAAGGATCCACGGCGTTGGGGATCTTATGCAAGCCTTGCGTTTTGAGACCGGACTGGAGGAGTATCCCGTAGTCCCGTGAGTTGAGCACGCCATAGTGACAATCGGGTATATATGCCTGACGGCTGTAGGATAGAGGGCGGCCGTCTTCGGCAAAGTCGTGGACCTGGAGAAATAGCGTCATCTGTTGCTGCTGAAGTATCCCGAGAACGTCCAGGAAACTTCGATTCTTGGCCAACAGAGGGTTGTGCACATGGACCAGATCACAGCCGTCCACCCATTTCGTATGTATCGCCCTAAGAATTGTCTCTGCGGTCGTACGGGGGTCGGTCGGAGATGTGGTGTATCCCAATGCCGGGATGACAA
>JAZFSW010000536.1:0-3364 GCA_036446375.1 Desulfobacterales bacterium
TGCATGCAATTATCCTGACGGCTACCGGAAGAGCATTCTGTGCAGGCCTTGATCTGCGCGGCCAGACCGGCAAGGGAGGAAGCGATACCAACATCACGGATGGGGTTACCAGTTCCACAACGCTCGATCTGGAAAATACGCCACCAACCGTGCTTCACGCAGCAGACACGCCCACCATCTGTGCCCTCAATGGTTCTGCGGCCGGCTACGGGATGGATCTGGCATTGGGATGCGACATTCGTATCATGGCCGAGACGGCAAAATTGGCCGCCGCTTTCACCAAACGCGGCATCTTGCCTGAATCCGGCGGTACCTGGATCCTTCCCCGCCTGGTGGGATGGTCGAAAGCTGCAGAAATCATATTTACCGGACGAACCCTGAGTTCTTATCAATGCCTCGATCTGGGCCTTGTCTCCAAAATCGAGCCGAAAGAATCTCTTATGGAAGCCGCCCAATCTCTTGCGGCAGAGATTGCCGGTAACGCCCCCCTCGCCGTGCAGGCCTCCAAGCGGATGATGCGCATGGGACTCAGTGAGCAATTCGCCGATCATGTCCATCACGTCTTTCTCCAGCTGATGCCCCTCTTTCAGAGTGAGGATTGCCGGGAGGGTATGATGGCTTTTCTGGAAAAACGAGAACCTGAATTCAAGGGGCGCTAAGACCGGGATCGAATGTCTCCTATGAAACTACATCAAAGCATCGGTATTGGTTGATCGGTTACGCTGCTCGCATGGTGGATCGGTTTTCGGTTGGGTCTTTGCCGCAACCCACATACGACTGCCGAAACGAGCCGCGCAACCTCAACCGACCAACGTCGTTTCTTTGTAGATCAGACTGTCCGCTTCCCGACCAGGCGCGGCGCTCGTATCTTTCAGCAAAACATGCTATCATAGGTAGATTCAACGTTCGGCAGCGGCGATAAATGAAAGACAATCACACCCCCGAAGGGAATGATGAACGGCATACAAATTCAAGAACACACTTTCGACAGACCCACCGACATGGCTTACCCTTTTGCTGATGGGACCATCGACACACCGGTCGGATCGGTTCTCCGGGTGAAAACCGTTCTGGAAAACCGGGACCGGTGGGGAGCCGTGGGTGCGCGTACCGGCCTCGGTCGGAGCCATTACACGGTGCTTCCCGGACTCTATGGCGTTGGAAATCCGGACGCAGACGCGCCGGTACTGGTTACGGCCAATTACAAACTCACCTTCGACATTCTGCGATCATCCCTTGTCGGAATCGATACCTGGATTCTGGTTCTCGACACCAAAGGAATCAATGTCTGGTGCGCTGCGGGCAAAGAAACATTTTCAACCACAGAGGTCGTTCGGATGGTTAAGCGGACAGAGCTCGACGGGGTGGTTTCCCACCGGAAACTCATCCTGCCCCAGCTTTCCGCAACCGGCGTTTCGGCAAAGGAAGTGAAAAGTGGTAGCGGCTTTCGCGTGGTATGGGGCCCCATTCAGGCAAGACATATCAAACCCTTTCTCGAGGCCGGGATGAACGCCGAACCGTCCATGCGCCAGGTAACCTTTACCTTCAGGGAACGGCTGGTCCTTGTCCCGGTGGAATTATATATCAGCATGAAGCCGCTGCTCTATGTTCTATCGGGCCTGTTGATCGTCTCTCTTATCCTGCACTCGACAGCATTCTTCATAAACACGTTTCTCGTTGTTATCATGGGCCTGTTTTCCGGTGCGGTACTGGTACCATTGCTCCTGCCCTGGATTCCGGGAAGATCCTTTGCCCTGAAAGGAGCCATCGTTGGTATACTCATCGGCATCCTGGCGGGGGGTCCCTCCGGACTCTTTGAGGGAATCACCGGTGGATTGTCCTTCTTCCTGTCAATCATTGCGATAAGCTCTTATCTGGCTATGAATTTTACCGGCTCAACGCCCTTCACATCACCCTCCGGTGTCGAAAAAGAGATGCGCAGGGCCATTCCGTTCCAGTTGGCCGGTCTCACCATAGCTATTGCCTGTATGTTTTTGTAGACGAATATAGAGAGGAACAGATCATGGAAAACCTCAGATACCTCAGCGGTGTTTCAACGCTGAAACTCGATGAAGCAGCCTGTGCGGGATGCGGCACATGCGAAATCGTTTGCCCCCATAGTGTCTATGAAATCAATGACCACAAGGCGTCGATCAGGGACGTGGATGGGTGCATGGAATGCGGCGCCTGTGCCTTGAATTGCCCTTCAGAGGCAATCTCGGTTGACCCGGGCGTGGGATGTGCGGCCTATATCATCCAAGCCTGGATCAAGGGAAAAGAAAACGCTTCCTGCGGCGGATCGGATTGTTGCTGATCCCTCGCATGAAACTACGTTTCTATCTCTCACAGAGCTCACAGAGGCCACAGAGGAAAAACATTAATCTTTAGAGTCTTTTCTTTGCGCCTTTGCGAGAGGATCCAAGCATTTCAGAGAAATGCGTTTCTTGTTCAGTTTCTTTTCAAATCAGACCGGCCGTTTTTCAGGCTGGCGGCACCGCTCATATGGAACTAGACTGGAACTGCAGATTTCAGTTCTGTTACGATTGTTGACCTTCTCTTGAAAGCCCTGCCTTACCAGACGATCAATCACCTGCGGATTGTCACTACAGCAAGGGTGCGATGCACGGATTAGAATCAGACGCACAGCGTCATATACGGATTCGTATATGCGCTGTGCAGCACGCGGAATGCCGAGTTTCCTGAGAAAACAGGCGTGACAAAGGTTAAACCTCGGTCTTTCAAGTGGCGGTGAAAGGAGAAGAGAATGGCTAAACTGCGGGGACTTACCATTGCATTGTGCATACTGTTCATTGCGCTATCTTCAAGCGCAGAGCCGACCCAAGACGCTCAGAATCCAGTAGAGGATCCGCTGGACATGCAGCAGATCCACCACCGCCTTTCTGTGCAATATTTCAACCAGGTCTGGACGATCATTGATAAGCAGAAAAGATCAGCAGAAGAAACGGAAGACATGATTCTCCTCGCCTATGCGTCTTTGTGGCATTGGAGACAACGAAGGGATGTCCGGCCTCTCAACCTATCGATTGGGTATTGGCAGGTTTCAAGAGTCCATGCGTTGGCCGGGCAATACGAGATGGCAAAGTTGTTCGCAGACAAATGCCTGCAGGTGAGCACGCAGGGGGAACTTACGCCCTTCTACATGGGATACGCTTACGAAGCGTTGACCCGAGCAGAGATTCTCTCACAAGACAGTGACGCCGCAAAAGCGTATCTGATGAAAGCAGAACAGCAACTTGGGAAAGTAAAGGATCAAGAAGAGATGTAGCTTCTTGAAAAGGACTTCAACGATCTCAGAAAAGGCATGTCCACAGTGAACCGTGGCAGAACCGACTGAAGGCCTGCC
>JAZFSW010000537.1:0-4988 GCA_036446375.1 Desulfobacterales bacterium
GTGCAATTCGAAATCGTCGGCTGTATTGACGATGATGCTCAATTCGCCGGGGGCCAGCACATTTGCCAGCCCATAAGCCAGCTTGGCACCGCCCACACCGCCAACTAGCAACGCGATATGTTGGCTGGCTGTCATAGATAAATCACTCGCGATTCAATAGGGGCGCGCGTTTTCTCACGCGCTTCGGCGGGATACCCAATAGCAATCAAGCTGAAAGTGGTGGTGTGAAGTACGTGGCAAATGGCTTGACAGCCCCCGGGTATTTGACGTAAGTTCTTCGAAATACGATTGATACGCGGTGAGGAGCATCCCTTTTGCCGGGATGCCCTTATGGGCCTCGCCACACAGGAAATTCTACACGATATCTGATGCGCTGCCTTCAAGGGGATAGCCGTGCAGAGCAAAACGGAACAACGGAGATAAGATGCCAGAGAACCACACGAGCGAGACCGGCGAAGAAAAGGTCGTCCGTACGGTCTGTGCCAGCCATTGCGGCGGCACCTGCCAGATGAAAGTGCATGTCAAAGACGGTAAGATCACCCGGATAGAAAGCGACGATGAAAGCGAAAATGCCCACCGAATGTGTTTTCGGGGCCGCGCCTATCGCCAACGGGTCTATGCCCCGGATCGCCTGCTTCATCCCGTCAAGAGAATCGGGCCCAGAGGCTCCCGCGAATTCACCCGGATATCCTGGGACGAGGCGCTGGATACGATCGCCGACAAGCTGAAGATGGTTAAGGAAACGTACGGCAATGCAGCAATTCTTCACTTCTGCTCTATGTGTGATCCTCATGTTCTTCACCATGTGAATAGCTTCCACAGACTCCTGTGCCTGTTCGGCGGATACACCGCGCCCTGGGGGACCATCTCAAACGAAGGCGATAATTTCGCCTCCGCCATGACCACCGGCGGTCGTCCCACAACGCATGAAGGCGGCAGTCAAGCACAGGCATACTTGAATGCAAAGCTGATTATCATGTGGAGCTTTAATCCGGTGACAACCCTGCAGGGAACCACCGTTTCCCGGTCACTGATCCAGGCCAAGGAAGCAGGCGCCAAGTTCTACTCTGTTGATCCCAGGTATACCGACTCGGCAGCTGCTTTCGACGCCAAATGGATCCCCATTCGTCCCTGTACCGATGCGGCCGTTTTTCTGGCCATGGCCAATGTGATTATCAAAGAAAACCTGCATGACCAGGAATATATTGACGCTTACACTTTCGGCTACGACAGCTACAAAGACCACGTGTTAGGAAGTGACGATGGCATCGAGAAGACGCCCGAGTGGGCGGCGGAAATCAGCGGCATCCCGGCTGACAACATTGCTGATTTAGCAAGAGCGTATGCGACCACCGAAGGTGCATATCTCGCAACGAATCTGGCCGCAGGACGTACCGCTTTCGGGGAACAGTATCACCGGGCTGCTCTATCTATCCAGGCGATCACCGGCAATATTCCGATCCCAAAGGGTGGGGCAGGAGGCGGAGCAAGTCAGTTCCAGGAGCTTATACGCATGTCGCGCCTGGGTACCCCGGAACGTCCGAAGAACCCGGTGGAAGCAGATATGCCCCTGCGCTGGAACAAACTCCCCTATCGGGGTCCGAGCGTAAACTCCAGTGCCCGGGTGAATGTCAACCTGTTTTCCGACGCCCTTCTCAAGGGAAAAGCCGGCGGGTATGCCGCCGACTACAAATTCCTCTGGCTGTCCAACACCAATTATCTGAACCAGCTCGGGGAAGCCAACAAAGCGGTAGAGGCGTTTAACGAGGCAGAGTTTGTCCTGGTAACCGAGCAATTCATGACCGCTACGGCCCAATATGCCGATATCGTGCTGCCCGTTTGCACCTTCCTCGAAAGAAACGACCTTCGCACAGGGTTTGGCAGTGGGGCAATTGAATTCCTTGGCAAGGCAATCGAGCCCCTGGGAGAATCCAAGTCCCAGCTGGATATCTGCTCCGAGTTGGCCTTGAAACTCGGGATCACCGATTACAACGACAAGACGGATGAGGAGTGGCTACGGCACATCCACGCACTGTGGTCGGAAAAAGTGGATATGCCGGATTACGATACCCTTTTGGCTCGGGGAGGGATGTATTTTCCCCCCGTCGACTACTCGGCAAGCGAGCCCGCCAAGACACCCGAGCCCGAAGAGAAAGAGCGGAAATTGTTCCCGACGCCGTCGGGGAAGATTGAGCTGTTCTCCCAATTGGTGGATGGGATGAACCATCCCAAGATTCCACCCGTTCCCACGTATATAGAGACCTGGGAAAGCCTCAATGATCCTCTGGCAGAAAAATACCCCCTGCAGTTGACCACCCCCCATTTCAAACGGCGGGCCCACAGCCAGTTTGATAACCTGCCATGGCTCCAGGAGCTGCAGACCCAACTGGTGAGCATCAACCCCGTCGACGCCGAACCGAGAAATATCAAGGAAGGGGACATGGTAAAGGTTTTCAACGACAGCGGGAAAATGCTCATCCCGGCAAATATAACCGAGAGAATCATGCCCGGGGTGGTCGCCGTCCCCCAGGGAGCGTGGTTTGATCTGGACGAAAATGGCGTCGACCGCGGCGGCTGCAGCAATACGCTAACCAGGAATGTAACATCTCCGGCCGGGGCCTTTTCTCCCAATACCGCCCTGGTGCAGATAGAGAAGGGAAAAGGATAGACCATGCAATACGGATTTTACTTCGACCAGAATCGCTGTACCGGCTGTTTTACCTGCATCGTGGCCTGCCATGACTGGCATGATGTTCCCGCCGGGCCGGCCAGTTATGTCAGGCTGAAGACCACGGAAAAGGGAAAGTACCCCGATCTGTTTATGTCCCATCTTTTTATGACCTGCCATCACTGCCAGAGCCCTGCCTGCGCATCGGTCTGTCCTGCCGATGCTATCACCAAACGGGATGAAGATGGTATCGTAACGGTGGATAGGGAGGCCTGCCTGGGCAAAGATGCCTGCGGTGAATGCCTTGACGCCTGTTCTTATGGCGCGCCGCAATTCGGTGCCGAGAAAGACTGCAAGATGCAAAAATGCAGCCTGTGTATCGATAGATGGGCAGAAGGGTTAAAGCCCGCATGCGTTCAGGGGTGTCCCACGTGGGCGCTGGATGCCGGACCCATGGATGAGCTGCAGGCAAAATATGGCGAGGTTAAAGAGGCCGACGGTTTTACGTACCTCCCGGAGTTGATGCCATCGATCATTTTCAAGCCGAAGAGAGATGCCGGAGATCTTGCCGTCCAGAAAGTTCGAATCAAGCCAGACCCTGACACGACCGGGTAGTACTTCCGCTTCGTTCCATCCGGAGCAACCGTCTAGTATGGCGATTCCGAAATGACATCACATGAGGTGCAATCCCTCTTTCTTCGGAGACCGCCGGAGTCCCAAGGTGTCAGGTGTCAGGTTTGCGCCTGTACGGCTTGAAGGGAAGCAGTGTTCAGGTAGAGCGTTTTCGTTACCTGACACCCGACACCTGGAACCAACGAGAGAAACTGCAACTCCACCAGAGACGAGATTGAAACGTTAATTAGGAAACGCTCTACTAGTGGCCGAAACGGGTCCGGCTCTCCCGCCGCTCCCCGTGCCATTGTCATGAGCCGATGTCGATTTCACCTTCCAGGTATTTTACTGCTTTGCCGGATATAAGGACCCGATCACCCGCCACCTCACAGGTTAACTCGCCGCCTCGTGCCGACATTTGCCTGACACTGAATCGTTTTGGGCCGATCTTAGAAGCCCAATACGGCGCAAGCTGTGTATAGGCAGAACCCGTTACCGGATCTTCAGGAATTCCATATTGGGGCGCAAAGAATCGGGCAACAAAATCATACCGGGAAGACGTTGCTGTAATAATGACACCACGCAGATCAAGTTTCATCAATTGGGCGAAATCCGGGTCTGCGGATTCAATATCCCTCTCCCCTTCAAAAACAACCACATAATCTTCCGCCTTTAGACATTCTACGGGTTCCATACCAAAGGCTTTGATGATTCCTTCCGGCGTATCGCAGGGAACCGGAGGCTGCGCCGGAAAATCCAGGACGAGCCACTCACCATCCTTTGCCACTATCAACACCCCTGATCTGGAATCAAACGCAATCGTGTCCTTTCCGTAACCGAGAATATTGAAAATGACGTAAGCGGAGGCAAGCGTCGCATGGCCGCACAGATCCACTTCACTTGCCGGCGTAAACCATCGGATATGGAAACCATCGCCCTCTGGCACAAAGAACGCCGTTTCCGACAGATTATTCTCCGATGCAATGGATTGCATTGTCTCATCAGGCAGCCATTGGTCCAAAGGGCAGACCGCTGCCGGATTACCTTCAAACAGTCTGGATGCAAATGCATCTATCTGGTATAGGGGTATTTTCATCTGCTTCCTCAAAAGAGACAGCGGTGAGCTCAGCTGGCAAAACGGGAAGTTGACGCTACTTCTCTGCTAGAAACGTGACCCTAACCGCAGACCGAATCAATATGTCAATCCAAGTTGATCCGCCGCTGATTTCAGCTTTCTATCTGCAGTCCAAAGGGCTACTCCTACCAACTGAGCAGACGCCAGCAAATGGACATCGACGAAACCAACGCCTATTGCCATAAGGTGATTTCGATCCACAAAGAATAGGAATTCGTCAGATTCAATTGCCGGAGCCATCGGAAGGGATTGAAGCAAGGAGATAATTTCGTTTCGGTTTTCCAGACGACCACAGGAAAGCTCGCCAATAATAAATGGATGGCACATAACTTCAGCATCCACCAGAAGCTTCTCAAGCTTCCGGCTTCCTTGGCGCAGGTGGTCAACCCAGATTGAGGTATCGACAAGAACCATGAGTGCTTTCAGGCAGATCTTCGTCTTGGGATGGGGCGCAGACCGGTCTCGGTTCCGCCGAGTTTGGCCAGCCGTTTGCCGCTCTCGCGAACAATCAATGCTTCTAGACCCAGCCGCACCAAAGAGGTCTTCTCCTTAACACCTGTCAGCCGCGATGCC
>JAZFSW010000538.1:0-4252 GCA_036446375.1 Desulfobacterales bacterium
AGGGTAAGATGAATGTTGATCTCACAGCTATATTGGTTCCGCTCGGCTCTTTTGCCACAGTAGTATTAATTGTTTATTTTATCAGTTCGTACGGCTATAAAGAGCGAATAGAGATGCTGAAGATGGGGCTTACGCCTCCACCAAGAGGGGGATTGCTCAGGGGAATGGCAAGCCTTTGGATGGGTCTGGTCATCGGGGCGATTGGGTTGGCATTGCTCCTGTTTCAATTCTTCGGGTATAATAGAGACGAGCTTCAAGGGGGGATAATATGTCTCTTTATCGGCATCGGTCTGTTGATCTATTACAGAATGGCGGCCCCGCAGCGGGAGCGCCAGATGCGGTTGCATGAGGAGCACAGAGAAGCGCTGACCAGGCAAATTGAAGCATCCTCGACGCATGGGGATACACATGAAGAGATAGGCACAGAGTAGGGGGAAAGCAATGGGGGAACCCAGTTAAACCCATGCGGGATAAGCAGTATGATTTTACCCAAATTTTGTCCGATTTTCAGGATGCTGTGTATAACCAGGCATATCGTATGCTGGGCAGCACGGAGGAAGCGGAAGACGCTGCACAGGATATTTTCTTTCGAATATATGATTCCCTCGACCAATTCAGAGGCGAGAGCAGAATTTCAAGCTGGATCTACCGGATAACGGCAAATGTGTGTATCGGTCGTTTGAGGAAGAGACAGCGAAGGGCCTCCCATCTGGGTCCACTGACCGAATATAAGGAACAGATGTTACCTGAGCCTGGATCGGACCAGAGGGAAGATCCGGAAGGGGAATATGCCGCCAAACAAGTGGCAGAATTTGTTCGCAGCGAGGTTGGAAATCTTCCTCCTCTGTGGGCACAAGCAATAAGCCTCCATTATTTTGGGGGCGAAACATACCTTGATATCGCCGAGGCAATGAAGATACCCAAAGGCACGGTGGCGACCTATATATCGAGGGGAAAGAAACAACTTGCCAAGGCGATTGTGGCACGGTTTGGCAGAGATGCCATCTGTTTGAGATAGAGGCGGGGTTATGGATGGAAATGCAATTGAGGATCATGTCACCGATTATGTCGATGGGAAGTGCGATGCCGATATTCAACACGAAATAGATAAAAAACGCCAACAAGACCCTGACTTTGATACATGGGTTCGCACCCACGAGACTCTTTTGTCGGTGTTAAAGACGACAGCAATCGCTGCTGCTCCCAACGGATTAGGTGAAAGGATTCTTTCGGCGATCCGTCAGAAAGAAGAACGGATAGCCGAAGAGCAGAAACGCTACCATAGAGAAATGATTATGCTCATACCTATGGCAGTGTTCGCCGGGGCGTTCTTCCATGTCCTCAATAATTGGCTGATGGATGGCATAACTACTGTGGCATACCGTATCATTGGCTGGTTCAATTCGATCATCGGGATCCCATCCGTTCCGACCCAGATCGCTGGCTGGCTGGGTACGACAGGACGAATCCTGGGTCATCCCCTACCGCTACCCTTTCTTTCCGCATCCATACCTGCATATATCATTGCTGCAGCGGCCATGCTCATCGGCGTTGTCTGGTATTATCATGATGACCCCGTGCAGATCGGGTAGCCAGGTATTGTCATCCGGTATTATCACCAACATGTCCACACCTGATTCTAAAGTTGCAGTCTTTACATATTGGATCGTTGGCAGAAAAGTGTCCAAAACATATAGGGCTATCATCAAGAGCCCGCTCGTCTTTTACTGAGATACGCAGAAAATTCTCTCCTGTATGGATATCTGTCACCTGTGGGGATCGGTTATCCAACCGAATCTGCGGATGAAAGAGCGCCGGGGTGTTTGAGGTGTTTTCGGGGAGATCTTGCATCGGATTGGCCCTTGTTGACTTCTCAGAAAAAAGCACCCAGCTCAATAGCATCCAGGACTTCTTTTGCATCACTGAAATCCGGATCCAGCTTGAGTGCTTTTACAAAACAGGGCTTGGCCAATTCCAGATCTTTCATCTCTATGTAGATCCTGCCGATATTGTAATGGATGCGGGCACGGTCCGGATGAATGACAAGTGCTTTCTTATAATTATAGAGGGCCTTTTCATAGTCGTTCTTCTTGCGATAGAGCACACCAAGGCTGTTGTAGATATTTACGGTATCCGGATTGATCTCCTTGATCTCCTCCAAAACCGCCTCGGCTTCTTCGACATTTTCCTTGCTCATATGGATGTCTGCGGCCCGAATCATATATTTTTCGGCTTCTTCCGGTTTACCGAGCTTTCGATACGCACGCCCCATACCTTCGAAAGCCTTGGCAAACAGGCGATCGATGTCGGCGGCCTTCTTGAAAGCCTGGATCGCTTCCGTGTAGTGGCCCTGTGCGGCTTTTATGTAGCCGACATTATAATGGTATTCGGGGTTCTCTTCACGCTTGGTCAGATTTTCTAAAATACCCAGAGCGGTCCCATAACTCTCGCTTTCGATCAATTTCAATGCAGAGGCAAGCGCATCTTCCGTTTCTTTCTGAGCCGGATCGGCAACCTGAGATTGAAGCGCCTCCATTTTGCTTCTTATGTTGTTCTGGCCAAAGGGCCTCACCATTAGCCCGGTCACGCCTTCCCTTCCTGCCACCACCACCATTCCTTCAGTATAGGCAGAATGGGTTAAGAAAACCGGCAGATTCATGAATTTGTCACTCGTTCGAACAATCTTGAGAAGGGACAGCCCGGACATATCCGGCATTTCCCAGGCGCAGATAAGACATTCAATCCCTTTGAGCTGGATTGTCATCCAGGCATTGACTGCACTATCGGACTGAGTGACAGCTGTGAAGCCGAGGCCCCCCATGATGTCAGCGATCTCACCAAGAGCCGCAGGATCTTCATCGACCACCAGCAAAGACATGTCTTTCATAGATCACTCAACCCGACGATTGAAGGATGGATGTTGATTATTGCAGCAGCAGATTCCCCAATATATACTCATGGGTCTTCCCGGTTCCGAGCGCTATGCATCAAAACACATTAGCCGAATTGCTGTCGGTTTGCAAGCAGGATTTCCGGAGCGCACGCTTGACAAAAAGGATCCGTTTATGATTACATTGGCTTAGCAGAACATGTGGCCGGTTCCGGGCCATCTTGAGGCACTATGTGACATGAGGGTTACGAATACTTGCTGTGTGGGGCAGTGTGTTCCAGAACCGTAGGGCTATCGTTACATGGCGGACGTCGGGAACGCTTCAACGGTGATACCTTGCTAAGGATCCTTTCATGAACCATCCTCAGGATATCAAAACGCTGGGTCGATACAAAATCCTTTCCAGGCTGGGCGAGGGAGGGATGGCGGTTGTCTACAAAGCGACAGATACGTTCCTCAAGCGAACCGTAGCGTTGAAGGTCGCTCAAGTATCATCCCTTGATCTGGCCAGTCCGGAGAGTATCACCATGGACCGATGCCTGAAAGAGGCCCAGCTTGCGGCACAGTTTATTCATCCCAACATCGTCATCACCCATGATGCCGGCATAGAAGGTGACTTTTTCTACATTGCACTGGAATACGTCGGCGGATCGGGATTGGAAACACACCGCCGGAAGGGGAGTCTTCTACCACCGGATCAGGTCCTGGAGATCATATATAGCATCTGCTATGCGCTGGATTATATCCATCAGGAAGGATATGTGCATCTTGATGTAAAGCCGTCCAACATTATGCTCTCAGAAAGGGGTGAAGCAAAATTGATGGATTTTGGCATCAGTCGCATCTTGAAAGAGGAGCCAAAAAAGGGTGCCAAGATTGCGGGGACCCCCTATTACATGTCTCCGGAGCAATCCGATCCTGATAGCACCGTTGATTACCGGACCGATATCTTTTCCCTGGGTGTTGTGTCCTATGAATTATTGTCTGGGAAACGCCCGTTTGAAGGCAAGACGCATAGTGAAATCTTGGCAAAGATTGCAGGATCCGATCCGGTAGCGCTAAGCCAATACAACCCGGATATATCACCGGATCTGGAATTGATTATCAACAAGACGATGAGCAAAGAAAGGAGTGATCGTTTCAATACAGCAAGAGAATTTGCCGATGCGCTGCTTCCCGTTATTAAGGGGAAAGACTCCCGATCGCTGGATAAGCAGGATGAAAAGAAGATTGCCTATTTGAAACGCCTACCTCTTTTCAGGCACTTTCAACATTCCGACCTCATGGATGTTATCAAGATCTCTTCCTGGAGTTTCTACGATAAGGACTCCTGGATTATCAAGAACGATGACAGTGATAATA
>JAZFSW010000539.1:0-5566 GCA_036446375.1 Desulfobacterales bacterium
GTGGGCGGTCCCTACGAGAATTTCTGGCGCCTTGCCGGTGATTGGAATGCCGGTGTCACACCACCGAGACAATTCGGGATCGAACTGTCTTACAGGTGGTAAGTTCGACCAAGCGAGTAATCGTTATGTGTTATTCGTTGATTGGGAAAGCAAACAGATCGTTCGTTTGTTGATTAAGTAGAAAGAGCCCGTCCGGTTTCCGGACGGGCTCTTTGTCGTTCGGCTATACCTATCACTGCAAGATTTTCAGTTCACTCATCTCTTCCCTCCTCCAAGAAGCTCCTAAGCAATTGAATCTGCAGACTAATATGATCCTGTTTAGCTGAACGCAAATATCGGTTTCGAAATGAACCACGAACTTGGTGGAATTTTGGTTGACAGCGGGCAGGCTTTGAACTATAGACCCGTAATCATACCATTATGTCAAAAAGATCTTATGGGTTGCTGTATGAAGCTGGCACAGCAGACATCTTCTCAGGTTAAGGCATTCGGATTAGAAAACAATGAAAGGGTGGATTGAAATCGGATTTTCAACCGCCCCTTCTCATATTTACAGAATAATATCCAGAACAAATCACACACCCCGATAGTACGAAGGAGGGCCAAGGTATGAAGAAGGATTGTGTATCATTGCTTGCAGTCGTTTTGGGGATCGGTCTGATGTTTGGTGGCTTCTCTGTGGCGTTTGCACAGGATGAGCCAAAAGCGGAATTTACCCTCGATGAGATTGTCGTAACTGCAGAAAGGCGAGAGAGTACCGTCCAGGATACGCCTTTGTCTGTTTCAGCCTGGGATGCGACGGCAATCGATGAACAGGCGATTAATGGCATCGTTGATCTGCAGATGCGGATGCCGAGTACCACGTTTACCTCCAACAGGATCTTTATCCGGGGTGTCGGTCGGGAGATCAACCAGCTCGGTTCGGATCCGGGCGTCGGGCTCTTTTTCGATGGTTTCTATAATTCCGAGCAGGGGGGTCTGACCGATCTGTTTGACGTAGAGAGGATAGAATCTATTCGTGGACCCCAGAGTACGCTCTACGGAAGAGCCACCCTCGGTGGGGCGATAAACGTCCTTTACGTCCGACCGACAAGCGAATGGTCCGGCCAGGTGAAGGCGCGTTACGGCAACTATGATGACAGGGCTGTTTATGCGGCATTTGGCGGCTCTTTGATCAGCGACGTGCTCATGGCACGGGTCGTCGCTACCGCCCGAGACTATGGTGGGCACCAGGAGAATGTCTACCTGGGCAGGACACAGGGAGATAGTGAGACAATTTCCTTTGCCGTGAAGCTGCTTTACCAGCCGACAGACCGTTTCAGCACGTACCTTAAATACGAAAAGAGTGAATACGACGGACATCCCCCCCAGGGCTTTCAGCGGACCCCTTATGACACCACGGACGAGAACTACTGGTATCAGGACCTTGTGGATCTCGGCACCTGGCCTGCGGGATCCTACTATAAGAACCCCACCTGGGATGATCCGGATGACAATCTTGCCGCACCGGTCAATGTGAGCCTTAGTGACCCATGGGAGATCAACACCAACGTCCTGCCTGTGAGGTGGTTGGATGCCAATCAAATAGACCTTACCACTACGGTCAATCTGGGGGGCCTTACGATTAAGCACCTCGCATTCTACCGTGACTGGGATTATTACTCTCTGATTGACTGGGACTATGGCCCATATGAGCATACATCGAGGAAGGCAGATGTTTTCATGGATGTTTACGAATGGTCCCAGGAGCTCCAGGTGCTCTATGGTGGGGAAGATACCCCATTTAGTTTTATCGGTGGCCTTTACTACTATACGGAACACAGGAATCAGGATTTTGACCTCTACTATGTAGGTGATGGCTACTGGGAATCGATATACTCCTGGCCCGGTTTTGCCCCTGACTCCCTCTTTCCCGGGTTCCCCGGCTTTCCCGGCTTTACGCCGCAAGCAAACAGAGCCATCTACTGGTACAAGGCAAGTATTGATGACCAGAACAAGGCCGCTTATGCCCAGGTGGATTATCAGATTACAGACCAGTTGAATATTAGTGTTGGTGCCCGTTACACCATCGACGAAAAGGAAGGAACCGATTTCAATTTCTATCAGTATTTTGTGGATTTTGGTTTTCCCATCTATAACGCGAATGCAGGAAAATACTATTATCATGGCGTTCCTTACCCGCTATGGCGAGGTTATCCCCATGCGGGAACAGCAGCACATGTGGATGACTGGTCAGCATTCCTCTATAAGGTCGGTGCGGACTACAAGCCGTCTGAAGCGACACTTCTCTATGCCACGCTGAGTCGTGGTTACAAGCCGGGAGGTTTTGTTCTTGGCACCATCCAGGGGCTTCATTTTGATGCAGAGTACATTACTTCCTATGAAATCGGCTGGAAACAGCTCTGGTTAGATGACCGGTTCAGGACCAATACAACGGTCTATCTGTATGATTATCAGGACAAGCAGGTTCCCGCCCGTGACGCCAATGAGACCAGAATCTGGAATGCCGCCAGCGCGAACAATTTCGGGCTTGAGTTTGAAGGCACCGGTTATATTGCCGAGAATTTCCTGGCAACCATCAGCTATAGTTACATGAACACCGAATATGAAAACTACACGGCGTTCGATCAGTCTGAACCGCTGAAAGGCTTCCAGGATCTGTCCGGTAATCCTTTGACCAATTCCCCGGAGCACAAATTTGCCATATCGGGAACCTATACTATACCCACCGATATCGGCGATTTTTCTGTGTATGCCATCTACTTCTGGCAGGATGAAGTCTTTTATCAGCCTTTTGCTACTTCTAGTTCACGTGCAGCAGCCTGGGATAGAGTTGATACCCGACTCGCATGGAACAGCACCGACTACAACTGGCGGATAAGTCTTTACGTGAAGAACGCCTTTGACGAAATTGGGTATTACGGCATGATTGTCGGTGGCCCTTATGAGGGGTATTGGCAGCTTGCCGGTGATTGGGATGCCGGTGTTACCCCGCCACGGCAGTTCGGGGTTGAAGTATCCTATAAGTGGTAGCCTCGATTAATTGTTATTCGTCGATTGGGAAAGCAGACCGATAGTTTGTCTATCGGCCAAATAGAAGAGGCCCGACCGGTTTCCGGCCGGGCCTCTTCTTGCCTTTAGCAGGCGCTCAATCACCGACCCCCGTTCCCCAACTCAGGCAGCTATCTGTCTGTGCAAGATATGCAGTTTGCCCTTTCAGCCCTCCCCTTATGAACTCCTCAGCGATTGAACCTGTGGGTCAATGCGTTCTTGTCAGGTCGAGCCAAAACAGAAACATCGACACAAACCACATTGTGGTGGGTTTTACTTGACAATCGATACGGTTTCGGCGTATTCATGCACAATCATATCGTCATAGTACAATGTCTTATAACTTGCCTTTTGTAGTCGACGCTGAGAACGTTATCTCTATTCACATTGAGACGTTTGCAGAAAAGAGCCATGAATGGGTCGACCGGAATCGAGTTTCAGGCAGACCCTTCTTTTATATACCTATCAAGCAGCATCCCCCAAAAAAGCTTCAGAGCTCACAACGTGAAGGAGGACCATGGTATGAAGAAATCTTGGATATCGTCATCTGCTGTTCTCTTAGGATTGGGCCTGGTGTTCGGTGGATTTTCCACGGTATTTGCGCAAGAGGAGGAAGAAAAGAAGCAGGAATTTGTTCTGGATGAGATCATCGTAACCGCCGAGCGGCGGGAATCTAATGTCCAGGATACACCGGTTGCGGTGTCCGCCTGGGATCGAACGGCTCTGGATGAGGAGGCGATCGACGGCATCCAGGATCTGCAGATGCGGATGCCCAGCACCCAGTTCACCTTCAACAAGATCTATATCCGGGGGGTCGGCCGCGAGTTGAACCAGCTGGGTGTCGATCCAGGTGTTGGCGTCTATTACAACGGCTATTACAGCACCGAGCAGGGCTTTCTCTGGGACCTGTTCGATATAGAGAGAATCGAGTCCGTTCGGGGTCCTCAGAGTACGCTTTTCGGCAGAAACACCATCGGTGGTGCGGTATTGCTGGAAAGTGTCAGACCCGGCAAAGAGGTCTCGGGCCAGGTGAAGGTCACAATTCCGGGGGAAGGGGGCCATGCTTTCCGGTTTGCTGTTGGTGGACCGATAACAGAAGATAAGAAGCTCAGGTATCGTTTTGCCGTAAGAGACCGGATCAGTCGAGGATTTATGGAAAATATCTATAGCGACGATTATCTCGGTGGTTGGGACGGTACCCGGGGGACCCTGGGGATAATCTATGAACCGAGCGACAGACTGCAATTCTACGGCTGGTTCTGGGTCTGGACGTGGCAAACGCAGACGCCCCCCGGGATCGGGATAGGGGGGGGTATTTCTCCCGACCCGTACCCGCAGGATTCCGGAGATCCCAATGGGTTTGTTACCGAGTGGACGGACCCTGACACCGGCAATATCGGCGCCATCTGGTGGTGGCACGATGCCAACGGGGATTTGACGGCACTGGCGGTACCAAGCCCGTATTATAATCTAAACAAGACGAATCCAAGCGTTGACAACCCATGGAAGGTCGATCGCGATACAGCCGGCTTTAACGATTTCGACGGCATCGGCGGCACGCTGACCACCACCTTCGAGGCAACCCCCAAGCTCGTTGTCAAACACCTCCAGGAATATCATGACTGGTACTGGTATGCCCTGTTCGATTACGATGCTTCCTCCAGCCCCTTTTCGCAGGTCTGGGAGGTCCCCATGGACATTTATGCCTGGTCCCAGGAGCTTCAGGTCATCTATGGGGGCGAAGATACCCGATTGAGCTTTATCGGCGGTCTCTATTATTATTTTAAGCATGAGAATCAGGGATGGCGCCGGAGATACGAAGGCGCCTACGCATCGTTAATGAGCAGACCGGATGTTGGCTGGGGTTATGTACCCCATTCATCAGGCGATGGCAGATTTGTTTCTTACGATTCTTATGTTGAAACCGAGGACAAGGCCGTTTACGGCCAGATGGATTATCAGGTTACAGATAAGCTGAATGTAACGCTGGGTCTTAGGTATACAACCGAGGATAAGTCGGGATGGGAGCATCTTTATCTCATCTGGAATACGCCCACCCTCGAAGATGGGGGTTGGCATCAGGTCTATGCACCACTTGCGGCCCCTTTGGACTCGTTCTCGATCTATCATACCCCCGATGCACCGGCCGCGTATTCCTTTTATTCAGACGCCCCGGGTCCATGGGGTGGTGCATTCGGCGACGCACGAACCGCTTACGGAATCACCAAGCCATCGGGACCGTGGACATCCTTTGAGCTTGATCAGATGCTTGAAGATACATGGGCTGAAACCATCGGCAAGGTGGGCATGGACTATAAACCCTCTGACGACTCCCTGCTATACGGGAGTATTTCACGGGGCTATAAAGGCGGTGGATTTCGACTGGGCAGCTGGGAAGGAGCGGTTGCAGATGGCGATGCCTCGGCATCGTTTGATCCTGAGTTCCTTATCGCCTATGAAATCGGCTATAAGCGGTTGTGGGTGAACGATCGATATCGTACAAACTTTGCCGCCT
>JAZFSW010000540.1:0-5087 GCA_036446375.1 Desulfobacterales bacterium
CTGGCGACACAGGCCGATGCCAGTATCGAAAACCCCAAGGAGGATGAGATATACCGCGTCGGTACGATCGGAAGAATCCTGCGTATGCTTAAGATCCCCCATGGCGGGGTAAAGGCCCTGGTACAGGGGCTGGCAAAGGCAAGGATTGTTGAATATGTAAGGAAGCGCTCCGTTTACCGGGTCAGGGTGGAAACCATAAAAGAGATGCCGGTTGAGGAAATCACACTGGAAACAGAAGCGTTGATGCGCAATGTTCGTGACCATTCCGAGAAAATTCTGGCGCTTCGCGGAGAGCTGACCGGTGATATCGGAAACATCCTTGAAGATATCGAGCACCCCGGCAAACTTGCCGATCTGGTTGCATCTAATCTGAGGCTGAAAATTTGCGAATCACAGAACCTGCTTGAACTCAACGATCCGGTGAAACGCCTCAAGGCGGTCAACGACCTGCTATCACGGGAGGTGGAATTTTCCTCCATGCAGGCAAAGATCCAATCGGATGTAAAGAGCGGTATTTCCAAGAGTCAGCGGGACTTTTACTTGAGAGAGCAGGTAAGGGCCATCTACAAGGAGTTGGGTGACCAGGATGAGAAAAGCCAGGAAATTGAGGATTATGAGAAGAAGATAAAACATGCGAGGATGTCTAAACCGGCGGAGAAAGAAGCCAGAAAACAGCTGAAACGTCTCGAACAGATGCATCCTGATGCCGCAGAATCCGGGGTCGTGCGAACCTACCTGGATTGGATGGTGGAGATGCCCTGGCATAAATCCTCTAAAGATGTCATCGACATCAAAAGGGCAAAGGTTGTATTGGATAGGGACCATTATGGTCTCGACAAAATAAAGGATCGAATTCTCGAGTATTTGAGCGTTCGCAAACTGAATCCGAAAATGAAGGGCCCGATCTTGTGTTTCGTTGGACCGCCGGGGGTTGGCAAGACCTCACTGGGACAAGCCATCGCTCGGGCCATGAAACGCAAGTTTGTTCGCATCTCCCTTGGCGGCATCCGGGATGAGGCGGAAATCAGAGGACACCGCCGCACCTATGTGGGTGCCATGCCGGGTCGTGTGCTCCAGGGCTTAAAACAGGCCGGCACAAATAATCCGGTCTTCATGATGGATGAAATAGACAAACTCGGCTACGATTATCGAGGGGATCCATCTTCAGCGCTCTTAGAGACCCTGGATCCAGAGCAGAATTTTGCTTTCAGTGACCATTATCTTAGTCTGCCCTTCGATCTTTCCCGGGTGATGTTCATCCTTACGGCCAATGCCACCGACACGATCCCTTCTCCCCTGCTCGATCGAATGGAAGTAATCGATCTGCCCGGCTATATGGAGGAAGAGAAGAAAGTGATTGCCCGCAGGCATCTGCTTCCCCGGCAGGTGCAGGAAAATGGCCTGACCCTCAAAACCATGCCCGTTAGCCAGGGGGCACTGCTGCAGATCATCAGGGAATACACATCCGAGGCCGGTCTGCGAAACCTGGAACGGGAAATCGGAACCATTTGCCGAAAGGTTGCCCGGAAGATTGCCGAAGGTGAGAAAGGACCTTTTCCCATCCGAAAGCAGGATTTGCAGGAATACCTTGGTGTGCACAAGTATTATCCTGAAATGGATCGGGAAAACAGTCAGGTGGGTCTGGCGAGGGGGTTGGCATGGACCCAGGTCGGTGGCGAAGTGTTATATATTGAAGCCTCATTGTTTGGTGGAAAGGGGGAACTGATTCTCACCGGTCAGCTTGGCGATGTCATGCAGGAATCGGCGCGTGCCGCCATGAGTTACACCCGGGCAAATCTGGCAGCTCTGAATATCAAAAAGGATGCACTGGACAATCGGGATGTACATCTGCATGTCCCCGCCGGTGCTATTCCCAAAGATGGTCCTTCAGCCGGGATTGCCATGGCCGTTGCATTGATCTCTATATTGACCGGCACACCGGTAAACAGCGATGTGGCCGTGACCGGAGAGATTACCCTCAGGGGAAGGGTTCTGCCAATCGGCGGCTTGAAAGAAAAAGCGCTTGGGGCCTTGAGGGCAGGGATTACCACCGTAATCATTCCGGAAAAGAACGATCGGGACCTGGCAGAGGTCCCGGAGAACGTTAAGCGGAAACTGCGGTTTGTAACTGTAAAACAGATGGATGAGGTATTGTCTATCACCATGGGTATCGATCTCAAGAAACCAGCTGCACTGAAAAAGGCAACCCGGAAAACCAAACATTCCAATAAGGGCCCCAGTCGTCGACCCCGGAAGACCTAACTTTCTTTCTTTATGTCTTCGTGGCCAGATCCTTCTTGCATCAGACATAAGAATGCGAATACTTGCCGTAGATACCGCAACCACAAGTTGTAGTGTTGCCATTGTCGATACAGATGCTGTATTGGCCGAGGTGACCACCGGGATCCAGCAGACCCATGCGAAGCATCTGATGGGGATGATTGATACGGTAATCGATCGCTCGGCCACCCCCTTTTCGGATCTGGACGGTTTTGCCGTCACCCGGGGTCCCGGGTCTTTTACCGGCCTTCGGATCGGGATTGCCACTGTCAAGGGCCTGGCGACGGCATCCGGCAAACCTCTGGTCGGCGTATCTACGCTGGATGCCCTTGCCATGCAGGGGGCGAGCTCCTCCCATCTTATCTGTTCCCTTCTGGATGCACGGCGCGGTGAGGTCTATTCCTCACGGTATCGCTATGTCAACGGTTGCCTGGAAATGGAACGGGATGAGGCGGTGTCGACAGCCGAAAAAGCCATATCCGATGTCAACGAGACCTGTCTTTTCCTGGGAAACGGTGCGGTTCTCTATCGGAAAATCATAGAAGAATCACTGGGTGAGCGCGCTCAGTTTGCACCATCGTTTCACGATACGATCCGTGCATCCACTGTTGCCCATCTCAGTATGACAGCATTCGAAACGGGTCATACCGATAACGTGGGGGAATTTGTACCGGTTTATATCCGGAAATCGGATGCCGAGATCCATCGGGCGTTTTTAAACCCATCCCCATAGCCTACCGGTTGCCTCAAAGCGTATGATAAAAGAGACCGGCCAGGGTGATTTCCTTCTGGCCCACATGCAAAATATTATCAGATAGTTGTAATTGCTTATGGACAAACACCTCTGGATGGTGTATGTGAGTAGTCATAATCCACTTCATCCCGAGGATAACTGCTTTGAATCTATTGGAAATAATTGTCCAACCGGTCCATCCGGCCGAAGAACAGCGTTTTCAGGAACTGATGCAGGAGCATCATTACCTGGGCTCTTTACCCAAGATAAGCGAAACGGTATGGTATGTAGCTATCTTTCGCGGTCAGTGGGTGGCTCTTCTAAGCTTTTCTGCATCGGCCCTGAAGTGTTCGGCGCGGGACCATTGGATCGGATGGAGTTTTCGCCACCAGTACGATCGGTTGAAATTGGTGACCAATAACAGTCGCTTCCTGATCCTGCCCGATTGGCATTTCCCCAATCTTGCCTCCCGAGTCCTGTCGCTGTGTCAAAAGAGATTGCCGACCGATTGGCAGGCTACCTTCGGACATCCGCTTGTGCTGCTTGAGACCTTTGTGGATAGACAGCGATTCCATGGAACCATCTATAAAGCCGCAAATTGGATATACGCGGGCGATACCATGGGCTTTCGTCGGGTTCGAAAAGGCTACAGCGCGCGAACTGAGTCGATAAAAATGGTTTTTGTCAAACCGTTGATACCCAATGCTCAGGCAGTGCTATCCCGGACAATCCTCGAACCGGCCTATCGAATAGGAGGTCCAAAGATCATGCTTAACGCTCAACAGATGAAATCCCTACCTAGCTTCTTTAGAACCATTGCTGACCCTCGTCGCGGTCAAGGACGACGTCATCAACTGGCAACCGTCCTGGCCATTGCTGCTGGTGCAACTCTGTGTGGAATGCGCGGCTACCTGGCCATATCAGATTGGGCTCAGAGTCTGAGCCAAACAGCCCGAGTGCGTTTTCGTTGTAGATACGACAAAGGCAAATATATCGTACCAAGCATGTCTGTCATCCGTGATCTACTGATCCGCGTCAACCCCGTGGATCTTGACTGCGCACTACAGCGCTGGAACCAAGCCTATGGACAACAGGACGAAAGCTTGGCCATTGATGGAAAAACCATGTGCAACGCCATTGACGATCAAGGCCATCAGACACACATCATGAGTGTGATCGGTCATCAGAGCAAGACCTGCTACACCCAAAAAAAGTAGGTAGCTTGCCTGTATCGGACCAAGAGGTTAAGCGAACCAACGAAATCAAAACCACCATCCCTCTTCTTGATGCCATAGACATTGAGGATAAAGACATTACCGCCGATGCACTGCTAACCCAGTACAAGATCGCCAATTACTTGGTTATAGAGCGTAAGGCTCATTACCACTTCACCGTTAAAAACAATCAGCCAGGCATCTTCCAAGATATTGCGCTGTACTTTCAAGACCGCGGAGTACCCGATTTTGTCACTTGCGATCCGCCTGATCACGGTCGGATCGAAATCCGAAAGATCTGGATCACAACCGAACTCAACGGCTATCTGAACTTTCCCCATGTTGAACAAGCGTTTGTTATCCAACGGGAATTCACAGATAAAAAGAGCGGTAAATTCTCATGTGAACTGGCCTATGGTATTACCAGCAGAACTCCTGAACAAGCTGATCCTGAACGTGTGCTGGGCACAAACCGGGGTCACTGGAGCATTGAAAACGGCTGCCATTATATTATCGATTGGAACTTTGACGAGGATCGCAGCCGGATATGCAAGGGCTATGGGCCAGAAAATGTAACACGTTTGCGCCGATTCGCCGTCAGTATCATTAAGTCCAAGGGGGCCCGCAGTGTCCCGCAGAAAATGCGACAGCTCACCCGTGACATTAGATCGGTCTTTGATTATCTGCGAATGACTGGAAACTCATGCAGACGCGCCCTTTAGACATTAGAACAAAATCACCGTGCAAGAACCCTTTGTCTATTCCAGGAGCTGGAGGCGTTTTAGGAAACGGGTCCCCTGGGGCAGGGGCCCTATATGACACCGACATCGGATTTCTTAATCCAGCCGATCTTTCCCTCG
>JAZFSW010000541.1:0-2274 GCA_036446375.1 Desulfobacterales bacterium
CAGCGGGCGGACCTCTTCCTTCCCAGTGCACTGATGCTGGAACAGGAAGATGTGATGGGATCTTATCTGACCCACTATATCCACTATGTCAGGCCGGTTGTTGAGCCACCCGGAGAGGCGAGAACCGATTTCTGGATATTCTCCGAATTGGGAAAGCGGCTGGATCCCCCTATCCATCTACCCGATATGGAATCGTGCTTTCGTGCCTCATTGAAACATCCCTGCCTGGATCTGTCCATCGAGACACTGAGAGCGAATCGGTACGCAAAGGCAGCACGGCCTCGCATTGCCTATGAGGGGCTGGTTTTTGATCATCCCGATGGAAAATACCGGTTGCCCCTTGATCTGCATGACGAGCCCCTCCCCCCGCCGGGTTACCCCCTTCGCTTGCTCAGCCTGATCCGGAAGGATGCCATGCATTCCCAGATTCTCACCGAGGATCATCATGTGCCGATCGATGTCTGGGTCTCACCCGAATCCGCGGTCCTGAAACATCTGGATGTGGAGCGGGACATCTGGCTGGTGTCTCCGATTGGCCGCTTAAACGTCAGATTAAAGATCATGGCCGATCTTCACCCGGACGCGGTTGTCGCCCGCAGAGGAAGCTGGATGAATCGCGGTGGTGGTCTTAACCAGCTCATAGCGGCACAATTGTCTGATATCGGCAATGGTACTCCCTTTTACGCCCAGTATGTTCGACTTGAAAACGCCCCAGAAACGGTAGCAGAGACGAAATGAACATGAGTACCTTGGATCAAATGCCAGATGCACTTCGCACCATATGCGACCACTGGTCAACATCGATGGAGAAGATCTCGGGGCACAAAAGTCGTCTTGCCTATATACGAGAGGCCCTGCCCGATCTGCTACTGGACACATCTATTTTCTCGGATATTCTCAACAATATCATTGATGGCGCGGACTATCCGGACACACGGAAAGCACATATGTTTGACAACGAGATACTTCTTTTCACGGACAAACAGCGCCTGTTTTCAATCCGAATGTATCTCTGGGCTCCCGGCGAATATACCCCCATCCACGACCACAATGCATGGGGGGTTATCGGCCCGATCACCGGTAGTCTGTCGGTGACCCGGTATGCCAGGGAGGATGCCGGCTCGGATGAAACCACGGCGAGTTTGAAAGAAGAGGGGAAGACACTACTGACACCGGGGCAGACGGATGCTGTCTTGCCCCTGGACAATGGCATACACAAGACCGGTAATCCGGGGGAAATGACCAACGCTACGATCAATCTGTATGGTACTCCCGTGCGCAGGACTTACATCAACCACTTTGACACTGCTTCCGGGAAGGTCTATAAGATTCATGCACCACGGCAGCGAAAGCGGATGCTCGCATCGGAAGCCTTACGTTCCCTTGAAATCAATGATTGACAGGACAGAAACAGGAGGGTGATTAATGAATGAAGATCCGAGGAAAGACAAACGCAACTGGATAGAGGAAATCGAAATAGCCGGGGACCAACTGGTGGTTCGTGTAAGAGAGCTCATCAAGCAAGGCAACGTACGCCGTCTCATTATCCGGAATTCTGAAGGCCATATACTTCTTGAGATCCCCCTTACCGCCGGCCTGGCTGTGGGTGGTGTGACCACCGTTATCGCACCGATACTCGTGGCCCTGGGAGCCATGGCCGCCCTCATTGCAAACTTCAAGGTTGAAGTCGTCCGCAAATCGGATGACGATGACGATGGCGATGACGTATGACGCCGCTTTTCAGAAGAGCGATCCTGCTGGCTCAGATCACTGTTTTTTACAATTTGATCGAGGGACTTGTTTCGGTCTTTTTCGGCCTGGAAGATGAGACCCTCTCGTTGCTCGGATTCGGGATCGATTCCTTCGTAGAGGTTATTTCGGGCATCGGCATATGGCATATGATTGTAAGAATGACTCGTCACGCGGACGATGAACGTGACGCTTTCGAGGCTAGAGCCTTGCGGATCACCGGAAGTGCCTTCTATCTGCTGATGGTTAGCTTGATCCTGACCGGCATTCTCAACTTGATTCGCGGACATCATCCCGAAACCACATTTTGGGGGATCGTCATATCGCTGATCTCCATCTTTACCATGTGGGCGCTGATTCACTTCAAAATAAAAGTGGGAAGACAGCTCAATTCGGATGCGATCATTGCGGATGCCAACTGCACCAAGACATGCCTGTATCTTTCCTTTATTCTGCTCATTGCCAGCGCTGGATACGAACTGACCGGTATCGGCGGGTTGGATACACTGGGAGCATTTGCTATTG
>JAZFSW010000542.1:0-11641 GCA_036446375.1 Desulfobacterales bacterium
TCGCACTGCCTTTTGTCAGTATGAATGATGGATTTCTCGATCCATTTCTTGAGAGTTTTCACGAGACCTTCGGACTGCCCAATTACGGGAAGAAATGGCGCCCCAGAGATGAGTTCGGTTATGTACTCAAGAAGGACGGTGAAGCGTGGTTTACCGCAGAACCCGGCGGCCTTCATCTTGTGGATAGTACCCTGGCGGCACAATTTGCTTTATTTGGCCATAAACAGACGGATCATGTGACCGGAAGCCTTGTATACAAGCTGAAGATACCCACCGGAGATGCGGATCACGGCTTTGGCAGCGGCGGCTTCGATCACGGGCTTTTTTTTGTTTCCCGGTTCCGGCTCAACCCCATCACCATCTATGCGAACGGGGGAGTAATGGCCCTGTCTGAGCCGGACACGCCGGGTAAGGTGCCGTATAACGCAACAACATATGGGATGCTTCTTGCCGGAGAATACGCCTGGAGCAACACCGTGACATTGCTGGCACAGATCAACGCCACGACGTCCCCTTTTAAGGATGAAGGCATTGATCCGCTGGATGATTACAGCGTGCAGTTGGTTCTGGGCGTAGGATACGATCTGGGCTCCGGTCTATCGATGGAAGTTGCTTTCAGTGAAGACCTGAGCGATCCTGCGCCGGATTTTACCGTATCGACCCGGTTTAGCTGGGGGATAGGGCAAGATGGAAAATAGTATCGATACCTTCAGAGATTCACCGGTTACGCGGCTTTTTACCGTGCTGGCGCTGCTCGGATTCGGGTATTTTGCCTACCTGATAGCAGACGATCATCCGCAAATCGCGTGGCCGGCGTATCTGATTAACCTCCTGCTCTGGTCGGCCATTGCTCAGGGGGGGCTTCTTTTTTCCATGGTCATGCATGTGACAAAGGCACGGTGGAGCGATAACCTGTCCGGTCTTTCCCATGCGTTTGCCGCTTTTTTCCCCGTATCCTTTGGGCTGTTTCTACTTCTTTTTCTGGGTCAGGAGTCGATCTTTCCCTGGATTGGCGTTGATCTTCACGGAAAAGAGATCTGGCTCAATGTCCCTTTTCTTTTTTCAAGAGACCTCATCGGGCTCTTTGTTCTATACGGTCTCGGGGGGGTGTATCTATATTATGCACTGGGACTGAAGCTGGGAAAGCATCCGCCCCGGGGAAAGATCCGGGGGTATCTGCACCGGCAGTGGGCCCGATCCCTTGCGGATGTTGACCGCTGTAGAGCAAGGATGAGTGTGTTCGGCGTGTTGTATATGATTGCCTATGCTTTCGTCCTGTCCCTTATCGCATTTGACCTGATAATGAGTGCCGATCCCCACTGGATATCCACGCTGTTCGGGGCCTATGCTTTTGTAAAGGCCTTCTATGTCGGCCTGGGGGCACTGATTATTCTTGCTGCAGTGGTATCCCTGCGGCATGGGGATCGTTCCGGTCTGACGGCATCCCATTTTCATGATCTGGGAAAGTTGTTCTTCGGGTTCTGCCTCATCTGGGGAGACTTCTTCTACGCCCAGTTTGTTGTGATCTGGTATGGCAATCTACCGGAGGAGGCAAGTTATGTCATACAGCGAACGATGCTGTCTCCCTGGAAGTCCCTGGCCTGGGTTGTCCTTGGTACCTGTTTCATTATTCCGTTTCTGATCCTTCTCAACCGGAAGGTGAAAACAAAGCCGGTCTTTATGGCAGTGTTGTGCTCGGTGGTGATTATCGGCATCGGTCTGGAGCATCTTCTGCTGCTCGGGCCGGCCCTGAGCCCCGATATCAGTGGTCTTAGCCAGGGGGTGGCCACCGGCGTGATTTTTGTGGGCTTTTTCGGCCTCATGGGAATAGCACTCCGGTTTTTCCTGAATCTGTTTCCTGAACTGGTGTTGGCCAGAGAACAGGAGATCGCCTGATGGAGCGGCGCATCGATTTCACAGGACTGTTTCATAGGGTTGCTGCAAACAAATGGCCCCTGACGATTTGCAGTTGCTGTATTGTCCTTGTCGGGAGCTTTCTGTATCTGTTCTATCTGTGGCCGGCAGCCGGTCTGGGACCGAAGCAGCCCATAGCCTTCAGCCATCGGGTGCATGCCGGCGTAAAGCAGATCCAGTGCCAGTTCTGTCATCCCTATGTGGAGCGATCGCTTCATCCGGGGATTCCGCCGGTGGAAAAATGCTTGTTCTGTCACAACACTATTATACCGAACCATCCGGAGATTAAGAAAGAACACCAGTATTTTAACACCGGTACACCGGTGCCCTGGCGTAAGGTCAATTACCTTCCAGAGCATGTCTTGTTTAAGCACCAGCGACATATCAGGAAAGGTATCGCCTGCAAGCAATGCCACGGTGCCATTGAAACCATGGACAGAATCCGCGGGGTGAATTTTGAAATGGGATTCTGCGTTGAATGTCACAAGAAGAAATCGGCACCTTTGGATTGCTGGATGGCATGCCATTCCTAGTTCCCATCCATGTAGATTATCTTGCCACCAAGACACGAAGGCACAAAGTTTGACCGCAAAAGACAGCTGTTCTTTGGGTCTTTGTGCCTTGGTGGCTATCTTCCCCGGTTGATCCGGAGCACGAGGAGATCGACTAGTGTCATCCCCATTAAACGAAACTTCTGATGATTACGGAACGGTGAAGGGCTTTGCACTTACATCGGCCTTCTGGATGATGGTGGCGACCTTTGTTGGGCTTCTTGCCGCTACAGAGCTTATTGCGCCGGATCTGCTGGGCAATATCGAGTGGCTTGTGTTTGGAAGGATTCGTCCGATTCACATCAACCTTGTTCTTTTCGGGTTCCTAACGCCGGGGCTTCTTGCTACTGCATTCTACATTGTGCCCCGGCTTCTTCGGACAACCCTTTACAGCGATAAACTCGGAATCGTCACCGTTTGTATTTGGAACCTTACGCTGGTTGCCGCTACGGTCACCCTGGCATTGGGATATACCCAGGGCCGGGAATATGCAGAGTTGATCTGGCCGGTGGACATGGGGATTATCATCGGGTTTACCCTGGTTTTTATCAACATCATCATGACGATCAAACAGCGGCGGGAGCCGATCCTCTATGTTTCCGTATGGTATATCAGTGCCGGGATCATCTTAACCGCAGTGACTTATGCCCTTGGAAACGTGATCTGGAAACCGGACAGTGGAGCACTGCTGGGTATTCCGGATGCGATTCTACTCTGGTTCTATGGCCATAATGTGTTTGGACTCCTTCTCACGCCTCTCTCACTGGGGGTCACCTACTATATCATCCCCCGGGTGTGCAGGGCACCCCTGTATAGTCACACCCTGTCGCTCGTGGGTTTCTGGTCGCTCATCGTGGTGTATACCCATATCGGTACGCATCATCTGCTTCAGGTTCCCGTGCCCACCTGGCTCAAAGTCATTGCCATTGTCGACAGTATCGGGATGGTGATACCGGTGATGGTGGCATTGATTAATATCTGGTATACGGCCCGGGGCAAGCTCGGCGAGATTCACCGGGATATCGGTGCCAAGTTTGTGTTTACCGGCACCATTATGTACTTTTTTGTCAGTATTCAGGGATCGATGATGTCTCTGCCCCAGGTGCAACGGGTGACCCATTTCAACAACTGGGTGGTCGCCCATGCCCATGTGGGGGTATTGGGTTTTTCCGGCATGATTGCCCTGGGTGGCCTGTATTATATCCTGCCAAAGATTACCGGAAAGCCGCTTTTCAGCAGGTTTATCGCCGATATGCAGTATTGGATGATTCTTATCGGCGTGGTGGGGTTTACCGTTGTTCTTACCATTGCCGGTCTCATTCAGGGCAATGCCTGGCTGAATGGCGAAACGGTTTACCGGCTACTACCTGAGATTCATATGTACTATGTCCTGCGCGCTTCATTGGGATTGATTATTTTCTGTGGAGCGGCCATGGGCCTGTATAATATCACGAGAACCCTGTTCTTCAATACCGGTGAAACCCGATGAAAATGACGCCCAAAACCATTCTGATCGGCGGTCTGTTGATCCTTGGCGCCGTTGTCTTCATCATGGTCGTTGTGCCGTATATGCAACGGGATGAGTCACCCTCCGATATCCTTCGTGAGCGATCCGCCCAGGAAGCAGCCGGCCGGAAAATCTATATTCAAAATGGCTGTGTATATTGCCACAGCCAGTCGATACGGTCCATCGATTGGGGATTGGGGGCTGAACGGATCGCCCAGGCCGGTGACTATGTGAATGACAGGCCGATTCTTCTGGGCTCTCAGCGGACAGGACCGGATCTTTCCCAGGCCGGTGGGGAACATCCCGATGATTGGCATACCGCTCATTTTATCAATCCCCGGGTGACCCGACCCAATTCGATTATGCCGCCATTTGCCTTTCTCGGACCAGAACGCATCGAGCTTGCCACCCGATATATCCAGGGCCTCGGATTCAAGCAGGCAGACAAACGGATGGAACGACAGCGATTCTGGAAGCCACTGGCCATTGAGGCCTTTGAGGCAGGACCTGTTGCCAACGTAAAGTGGCTTCATTCCGTGGTGCCGGAAGGATGGCGAAAGATCCCCAATCCCTATCCCACCTCAGAAGCCGGGCTTGCCAGGGGGCACAAAATCTATCAGGATTTTTGTCTGGGCTGTCATGGCCCCATTGGCGATGGGATGGGACCTGCCCAGCCCTATCTGAATCCGCCGCCGCTGAATTTCACCCTGTTAAAGGATCGGGGTATTACCGGTGGCATTCTTTACTACCAGATCATGAACGGGATTACCGGAACGGCCATGCCCTATTTCAAAAGGGATCTGGAATCGGAAAAGATCTGGGATGTGGGTAATTACATTGCGGTGACGTTTATCAATCAGAGTGATGCCAATGGCGAACCCCGGGGGATTGATGCGTCCTATGAGCCGTGACGCTTGTAGTCCAAGGCAACGTTAATGCGCCAACCGGGGGATTGAATGGCTTGGGGTGTCAGGTGTCAGTCCAGCCTCTGATCTGAGAAGCGATCCGTTTAATCAAGAATAAGACTTCTGGCTTGTACTTGGGAGTTCATGAGAAATGACAAATGACAAATTCCAAAAAGCAAATAAATAGCAATGCTCCAAATCCTAAATCCCAAACAACTGCTGCCGGATCGTGTTTGATATTTGGATACTTGAGTTTGGAGCTTGCTTGTCATTTGGAGCTTGGCAATTGTGATTTCACTTCACCGGACCTGAGCTAGTGATCCGGTTTCACGATAGCATGGCGCCGACAGCAGTGCTGAGTCTCATATGAGGTTCCAGGTTTCAGGGCAGGGCTTTCGGAGCGTGTCGTCCAGCCGAAGGCGGGTGACTGACACCTGAACACTGAAACCTGAGCCGACTGACACCTGAACCGACCGTGTCGGCTCAACCCAAGCCCGAGGAGACGGACATGATCTACCCTTTCTTTACGATATACGTTCTTGTTGGCTTGGCTATCAGCCTGCTCGTGGGCGGCTGGGCGGTAAGGAACGGGCAATTCAAGGATCAGCAGCGAGCCAGATTTCTTCCCCTGGAAGATGAACCTGAGGCAGGAGGAGAAACGACCGGTGCATCACCCTATGAAATCTATGTCCTGTGGGTTCTGGCTCTGGTCGGTCTGTTGATCAGTGCCGCCGTGTTGATCTTTTCGATTGTTACCGATGGCCGGTATTAGGGGCGCTGGGGTAAGCACGTGAATCACGAACCTGGAAATAATATTCTCGCGCAAAGGCGCCAAGACGCCAAGAAGAGATTTACCAATATTGATGGGAACCCTTTGCGCCTTTGCGCCTTTGCGAGAGGCCTAATCGGTTGGGGGATGAGACCATGCGATTCTTTGCACTGTTGAACTTACAAGACGTGATACTGTATATCTTCCCCACGCTTGCGTTTATCCTTGTTTTTGGTGTGGGGCTATCCTATGCCCACTGGCACACAAAAGATTCGAAAGGAAGGCTGAATCGGATCACCCACCTGTATCCCGATGGGATAGAAGACAGGGAGTCCCCCTTTCCATTGGTATTGGTTCTGATTATTGCCGGCATATTGATCTGGGCCTTTTTCTACATACTTTTTATCGGTTTGATGGGAGTAAAGATCTAAAATGGACGATTTAGAATCAAAGGATGTTCCTATCAGGACATGGGTCATTATCTCCCTTCTCGTTTCTTTTGTTCTTATCAAGGGTATCTATGCCCTGATTGTCGTAAACGACCAGGGCCAACCCGGCTGGGATTACCGGCCGGTAAAAGATATCCCCGGGGAATCGCCCTATGCCATTTACCAGAAGCTGCCTCATCCGCAACACGTTGATGGTACGGAGGGGGAATAGATGGGCAGAAAGAATCGATATGCAATCATCGTCATAGCCCTTCTTGGAGTTACCGTCGCCCTGTCCGCCTGTGACTATGGCAGGATGTGGGAAACCCCGGCAGTCAGACCCCACGAAGAACCGATTCTGCCCACCGAACCGGGTATCGTCCCCATCGACGGGGGTGAGGCCGTCTACCGAGCGATGTCCGTATATGTGTTGAAATCGCCTCTTGCCAAGAACAATGCCGGCGACATTGAGGCGGGCAAGAAACTCTATTTTACCTATTGTGCCCAGTGTCACGGCAAGAACCACGACGGCAACGGAACCGTGGGTCAGAGTTTCCAACCCCTACCCCGCGATCTCAGGCTATCGAAGGTACAAGCCATGTCCAACGGAAGGCTCTTTAAAAACATCAGCTATGGTACCCCCAAGGGCAGACAGCCCCCGCTTGCAACAACCATCGCGGTCCCGGACCGGTGGCGGATTATTGCCTATGTGAAATCCCTGGGCGTTCGAAAATGACCCCGGCTTCCGGCCACTGTGATCTCTGTGGTCTCCCCATTTCCTCTTCTGCACCCCTATCGTCCCTTCCCGGGGAAACCGACCGTTTCTGCTGCTTGGGGTGCAAACAGGTTTTTCGCATGCTCGCAGCGCTTCCCGGTGAGAAGAATCCTGCGGTGTTTTCGGAAACGGCGTTGTTTAAGAAATGTCAAGCTGCAGGTATTATCCCCGATTCAGCCACCGATGGAAAGCGCCAACTCCGGGAAACAGGAGCCGCATCCCTTGCCCCCTCTCCTGGCGCTGAAAAGAACTATCTGACGTTTTCAATGAAGGTCGAAGGGATGTGGTGCCCGGCCTGTGCCTGGGTCATTGAGGAAACCCTTAAACGACTCCCCGGCATTGAGCAGGTGTCCTGCAGCTTTTCCACAGACAGGATCCGGTGTACCTATGACCCCATTTTCACATCTCCGGCCGATCTTTACCGGGTCATCGATGATCTGGGCTATCACGGAATGCCTGTTGAAACCCTGGCCGCTGACAGCAGGAAGAAAAAAGAGCTGCTGCGCCTGATTGTTTCTGCGGGCCTCAGCCTGAACATAATGATGCTCTCTTTTGCCCTGTATACCGGGTTTGTCGCGGATCTTTATCCGGCGGCCATCGCAAAACTCTCGTGGCCGCTTTTCGCTATGGCCACTATCGTGGTTTTCTATGGCGGGAAAAATATCTATAGGAAAGCATGGGCCGGGATCACCCGCGCCGCTCCCGGCATGGAAGTCCTTATTTCCGTGGGTGTCTTCAGCGCCTACGTCCTTAGCATCTTTAACCTGGCCATCGGAAGTCTGCACCTTTACTTTGATACGGCCGCCATGCTGATCACCCTTGTGCTTGTCGGAAAGATGCTTGAAAGCGGGGCCAAGAAAAGGATCGCAGAAGACATCGCCGGTGTTCGGTCCCTCAAACCAACCAAGGCGAGGATGGTTTCAGCGGATCATCCCGCCGGAGTTTATGTTTCCGCCGATCGTCTTCATCCGGATGACGTCTTTCTCATGGAAGACAGCGAGGTGCTGCCGGCAGACGGCCGTATATTGGACGGCAGCGGCACCGTGGATGAATCATCGCTTACCGGCGAAGCAAGACCGGTGAGCAAGCGGCCCGGCGATCTATTGAGAAGTGGCACCCAGGTCATCCATGGTCATTTCAGTGTTCGCACAACGGCGGCGGGCAACGATGCTACCCTCGGCCAGATGATCCGCATTATGGAGAGAGCGCTGGAGGAGAAGACCCCTCTGGAAGGGAAAACGGATCGGTTGCTGCGGTGGTTTGTACCGGTTATCCTCCTGCTTGCACTGGGAACGGGTCTCGCCGGCATATACAACGGTCTAACCATTGAGATGGCATTAATCAGAGCCATCACCGTGCTGATTATTGCCTGCCCCTGTTCCCTGGGCATTGCCATTCCCCTTGCCCGTGTCGGGGGAATATCCGTGGCCCATCGAAAGGGGATTCTGGTTCGAAATCCCCTCGCCTTTGAACAGGCGTCAGGAATCGGCGTCGTCGTGTTTGACAAAACAGGGACCATCACTCACGGTCGGTGGACCTTGCGCGACATCATATCGATAGCGCCCTTTACCCGGGACCGGAACCTTTCCCTTGCCGTTTCCCTGGAAGAATCGTCCGACCACCCCATTGCCGTCGCTATACGACAGGCGGCCGAAGAACTATCCGACCGATCCATCATACCGGACAAGATCGACCGGTTTGAAAATGGCATCTCCGGGCAATTCGGAAAAGATGAGGTGAAGATCGGATCCCGGGATTTCCTCAAAGATGAAATTGCCGCCGCCGGCAACCTGCCGGACAGCCCCGACGTTCAGGACGATACGGGATATTCCTCTGTATACATGAGCTTTGGCGGAAGGCTTTGCGGCATTATGCTGTTTGGCGATAAGGTCAGAGAAAGTGCTCCCGCTGCGATCCGAGCGTTAGAGGCCACCGGATGCAGGACGGTACTGGTTTCCGGCGATGGCATCGCTACCACCCGCACGATCGGCGATAAGATCGGCGTTGCCGATGCATCGGGAGAAAAGCTCCCCCGGGAAAAAGTTGCAGTGGTTCGCGCCATGCAGCAGAAGGGATTTCGGGTTGCCATGGTCGGTGATGGTATCAATGATGCACCGGCACTGGCTCAGGCTGATCTGTCTGTGGCCATTCATTCGGGAAGCCATCTTACCCGGGAAACGGCGGACATCACCCTGATGGGAAACGATTTGATGCAAATCCTTGCCTTTCGGGTGCTGGCCAAAGCGGTCAGTGGCAAAGTCCATCAGAATCTGGTCTGGGCTTTTCTATACAATCTGGTCAGTATTCCCATGGCAATGGCCGGCCTGCTGACACCGTTGATCGCCGTTAGCGCCATGCTGCTGAGCAGCCTCAGTGTCATCGGAAACACCGTCCTCCTCGTCCGGAAATCATCTCTTTAGCCCCTGATTGGGCTGGATATTTCTTCTTTCCCCTGATATAGTTGCGGGTCAATACGAGCAACGCCGCTGGCCAAAACAAGAGGTCCCGCTGAAAGCGGGAGGGCCAGTCTGATCGAAGAAGAAATTTTGACTTTCACCGCAGAGACGCAGAGCACGCAGAGAAAAGACTTAGAATATTATCTTACACCTGCAGTCCTCCGCGTTCTCTGCGTCTCAAGCGAAGGGTCCCGATGTAATCGGGAGGAGCGGGCGGTGAGAAATAAGAATGTAGCTTCATACGAGGTCCGTGCACTGAACCTTTGAACCCAGAACCTTGAACTCTGAACCCTGAAACGTAGTTTCATACGAGGTCGATGGTTTTCAGCTGACCGGTAATCGATCAAGGATAGAACGCATTTTTGCGAAAGGATTGGGGGTCCCACAAAGGACGACTTGCGGGACTGCCGATGCAGGGAGGTATGGTAAAGAGCAACCCGACATGGCAGGGACAACGCGCCGTTTTGGGCCAACCGGATGACATGTCGTCATCACAGGAGATGGCCCAATTTGGCTACGAGAAGATTGCCGCGGCCGAAAAGGCAGGGAAGGTTCTTCGACATTTTGATGGGGTGGCTGAAAAATATGATGTAATGAACAGCCTGCTCAGCCTGGGGATCCATCATATCTGGAAGAACAAAGCGGTCCAATCACTTAACCTCCAAACCGGTGCACGGGTGCTTGATGTGTGCGGGGGAACCGGGGATCTGTCACTTCTTGCAGCCGGGGTTGCCGGTCCAACGGGTCGTGTGGTTCTATACGACATCAATGAAAAAATGATGCTCGCGGGAAGCACGAAAGTGTTCCGATCACCGGCGGGCGGCACCATCTCTTATGTCCAGGGGGATGCGGAGCAATTGGCATTTCCCGACGGGGCATTTGATGGGACCATGGTCGGATTTGGGATTCGAAACCTTGTACGAATGAAGCTGGGGTTTCAGGAGATGTATCGGGTGCTAAAGCCCGGCGGAAAGATGCTGTGTCTCGAGTTTTCAAAACCGACCTTTTCACCTTTTCGCTGGCTCTATGACCTGTATTCTTTCCATATCATGCCCTATATTGGAGAAATGATCGTCGGTAACAGAGATGCCTACACCCATCTTCCCGAGTCGATTCGGACGTTTCCCCTGCCGGAGGAACTGAACACGCTTCTGGAAGGGATCGGCTTCAGAGATGTCGCCTATCAGAAGCTCACCAATGGCATTGCGGTGATCCATACGGCTGCAAAATAGGGGCGCTGGTTGATCGGTTGCGAGGCTGGTCTCGGTTCTCGTCAGACGGGTATCGGCCAACAGCAACCCAACCGTCCATCGGGGCCAACATAAGGAAGCGTGGAGCCTCGGCTCTCTTGTTTGAGCAATGGCCACGTCTGATCGAAGAAGAAACTTAGGTTTATCACCGCAGAGACGCTGAGAACGCAGAGAAAAGCAATAGACCCGTCATTTCTAGTCTTGAAATGATTTCTTGTTTAATATTAGTTAGTTATCTCTGCGCCCTCTGCGTCTCGAGCGAAGGGTCCCGATGTAATCGGGAGGAGCGGGCGGTGAGAGATAAGAAAGTAGTTTCATATGAGAATAGAGGATAGGAATTGAAACTCAACTGGGCAGAACGATGGGCGGTCAATAATCCCTTGCGGGGAGTTCAGCAGCGGCTGGAGGTCTACTGGCTTAGCAGAATCATGCCGTTAGAACCCGGCGCCAGTATCCTTGAGGTGGGCTGTGGCAGGGGGGTGGGGGCAAAACTCATCTGGCAGGAATGCCTGCCCGTGCGTTTGCATATTCAAGATCTTGATATCGAAATGATCCGTAAAGCCAAACATCGTCACGCCCCATCAGAGAGCCCGGGGGTCACCCTGTCTGTGGGGGATACGACGGAGCTGCCATTTAGCGACGCTACTTTTGATGCGGTCTTCGGATTTGGTGTTTTGCACCATGTACCGGACTGGCGACGGGCGATGCATGAAATCAGAAGGGTCTTGAAAACCGGCGGCATCTATTATATCGAAGAGCTTTATCCGAGTTTTTACCAGAATTTTATTACCAAATACATCCTTCTCCACCCGAAGGAGGATCGCTTCCGGAGCATCGATTTCCGGGGTGCGTTTGACGAGGCCCATATGCCCCTCAAGGAGGCATTTGAGCTCAAGAAAGTCGGGATTCTCGGTGTGGCAGTTAAGGAAGAATAAACATTGATGAACTCGTAAAAAGGATGACCGATGGCTAAGTAGAAATCTCCATATACAAGGCGTAGTGGTTGGCCAGGCGTGAAGGCATACATGTCGTATGTCGAACGTCTGGGCAAACGCTATAACGCAGTAGATGGAGACTTTTTACGAC
>JAZFSW010000543.1:0-8328 GCA_036446375.1 Desulfobacterales bacterium
CCCTGCTCGGAGCTGAAGTAGACAAAGGGGATTTCAGGAGAACCGTAGGCCTTTTCTGTCAAGCCTTGTTCTTCCCTGCGCCGGGCAATCTCGTCCACCATCGTCTTGCCCTTCCAATAGGCCGCGATCTCCCTGAACTCCTTTTCTTCTTCCTCGGTAAAGGTATAGTTGGGTATTGTGTCAAATCTGCCGAGGATTCTGCCGGGTAGACCCTTGTCACCAGTCAGACCCCTGTCCCATCCATACTCGGGCATAATGACCGGACCCCGCCGCTTGCTGCGACTCTTGCTCGTGCGGTCGCCCATCAAGCGATCATCCTCGCCCAGGAGAATCGTCATCTGCCGCAATGTCCGATCCAGCCCCCTGGCCTGCCGCAATACGGCAGGTTGGCCCTCGGTCTCCCGGTAGGCTTGGGTGAAGAAACGGGCACGCTCCAAACACAATTCCCCATCTGAAGCCAGCAATTGATCTCTCATGCGCCGCGTTCGGGTGCCGTCATATACCGCCTCAAGCGTTTCCAGCATTTCCAGATTCCTCCCTTTCTCATCCCCTCACATACGGTAAGTGTGTGTTTCCGAAGAAACACATAATTCACGTTACCACGCCGAAGGCGTGGTTCAAAGCAATAAATCAGAACATGCTATAATTAGGTGTTGTGCCCCACATATGTCTCCTTTACCAAGCAAGATCCGTCTTGACACAGCCCACCACCTGACGTATTGTATGCAAAATAAGGAGATGTATACAGCCATGGGAACCGTAACCCTTTCCACCCGATTGGCAGAAGAAGAAGCCAGAAGAATCGATGAACTTGCTGTTGAGCTGGGTCTTGATCGTGGCGCGCTGCTGAAGCAGCTGATTCGCAAAGGATACAGGGATTTCCAGCTGGAGATGGCCCTTGGCGCCTATCGACACGGAACCATAACGCTTTCGCGTGCCGCTGAGATGGCAGAACTGAGTCTACGTGACATACTGCTCCGGTTGCCGGAGGAATCCATAGAGCTGAATTACGACGTTACCGAACTGAATCGAGATCTGGTGGATCTCTGATATGATTCTCATTGGTGATGCCGCCCCGATCATCTTCCTGGCCAAAATTGATCGGCTTTCCCTAATCGGTCAACTGTTTGATGCCAAAGTCCTGGTTCCTTCGATAGTTGAAAAGGAAATCCTCGGTCCGGGCATACCTCCGCATGAAGAGCTGTTGCTCACTCTGTTCCTTTCGAAGTACAGAATTATAGACGTAGGAGAACCGGCAGAATATGCAACATCTCTGAGCCTTGCAGACAATTCCGTTTTGACACTTACGGAAAAGGAACATGCTGACATCGTGCTGTCCGATGATCGACTGCTCAGGAGGATTGTTTCGATGGAAGGATTTCCATCTGAGGTAATCGGAACCATCGGGATCCTCGTCCGGGCAGCGAAGGAGGATCTTCTCTCTGCTGACGCTGCTCACGATCTGCTTAGCTGTTTGATTAGAGAGCATAGCTTCAGAATCAGCATCGATGTATATGAAGCAGCACGAAGGGCTTTACATGCAGCGTAGTCCTCTCAAACCAAATTGCAGGGAAAGAGGTGCATCTTTCTACTGAGTATGATGATGACAGGATGAGATGCGGATAAGGGATGAAATCCTATGCGTTCCTATGGTTATTCAGGCAATGTGCTGCGGGTTGACCTGACCCAAGGTGTTACTCACAGCGAGCCAACCGACCCGGATTTGATTGATCGTTATCTTGGCGGGGCCGGATTCGGTGCCCGGTATCTCTATGATGAAAATCCGGATGGGGTCCACTGGGCAGATCCGGAAAATCGCCTGATCATCGCCAATGGCCCCCTGAGCAATACCCCGTTTCACGGTTCCGGCACCCTATGTTTTGTCTCCAAAGGACCGATGACCCATTTGGCCGTATCCACCCAGGCCAACGGGTTCGGCGGCGCACGGCTCAAATCCTGCGGATACGATGCCATGGTGATAAAGGGATGCGCCGATGCTTGGTCCTATCTGTATATCGGCAATGATACGGTGGAAATCCGAGACGGGAGCCACCTTCTGGGCAAAGACACCCTCGAGACCCAGGAGATCCTGAGGACAGAGGTCGATCCAACGGGCAGCGCCGGAGATGTCAGCGTGTTCTGCATCGGACCGGCCGGCGAAAACCGGGTCCGGTACAGCGTCATCGTTGGAGACGGCACCCATACCGCGTCCAAAGGAGGCCTGGTGTTGGGAGTCAAGGCGGGGGTAAAACCCGAGGTGCTATTCAAGGCATTGAGTCAGGGATCGGCAAACAGTTTTGCCCTGCAAAATCACTTTAAGAAATCTGTCTACAAGGGAAAATTCGAAAGGGATGTCTTCCCGGTGGAATATATCATCAAGGATATCAACCTTGCCTTGAAAACTGCAGAGAATTACCAGCTCCCCCAGAAATTCGGACCATTGGCTCTGAAGACTTATGAATCGGCTGTTGCAGCCGGTTTTGGGGATCTATATTACCCGGTGGTGGTAAAGGTATTGGAGCAGATCGCCGGTGTGGAAGTCCGAGCGGAACTCGACACGTAGCGTCAGTTCGCTGTGAGGGGACGCAGTACCGTCCATGATGCTTTTCATGTCTGCTCCTGCGATTCATTTCCCTCTCTCGGCTCGTCGCCGATAATGCCCTTTTCCTCGAGTCGATCCATCTCGGTTTGGGAAAGGCCGAGGATCTCCCCCAGAACATACCTGTTGTGCTGACCGAGACATGGCGCCGGTCTATTCGATGCCGTTGGTGTTTTCGAAAGATTGATCGGTGAACGACAGTACCTGTGTCGGCCTGCATCCGGATGATCGATCTCTACGAAAAACTCCCTGTCGTTCAGATGGGGATCGGCGACAATTTCCGGCGCGTTAAGCACGGCACCTGAAGGCACACCGGCTCCTTGAAGCGTCGCCATGACTTCATGGTGCTCAAACCCCTGCGTCCAGGATCCAACAATATTATCCAGAGCATCCTGATGCGCCAAACGGTGCGTTACATCTGAGAATCGTTTATCTTCCGCAAGAGATGCGTTGCCCATTGCCGTGCACAAAACACCAAATTCATCGTCGGTTGCACAAGCGATAGCGACCCATTGGTCATCACCTTTGCATCGATAGATATTGTGAGGTGCACGATGGGGATGATGGTTGCCGATCCGCGGTGGAACTTTCTTATTCATGGCAAAGCCCAACACCGTTTCTGCGACAACGAAAGAAGCTGACTCGGATTGAGAAAGATCGATGTGCTGTCCCTTTCCGGTAGTCCGACTGTAGTAAAGAGCAGTGAGAATAGCGTTTGCTGCATTAATGCCTGCCAGCGGATCGGGGTAGGCGTTTCCCGACATCTGGGGTCCTGCGTCAGGATAACCCATGAGGGCCGCCAAACCTGCGGCGGGATCAAGATTGGTACCGTAGGACACCCAGTCTCGATACGGACCGGTTAGGCCATATCCCGGCATGGAGCACAGGATGATCGCCGGGTTGATCTTTCTTAGCACCGGATAATCCAATCCCAGATTGGGCATAACCCGGGGACTGAAGTTTTCCAGGATAACATGACTGATCTTAACAAGCCGCTTAAAGATATCAAGCCCCTCCTCGGTATCCAGCTCCAGGGTCATTCCGAGCTTGCCTCGTGCGAGATCGTTGTTCACAGACGTCCTGTTCCAGGGCTTTTCGCCAGGATCATTGTCGGGAAAGACCCCGATCATTTTTACCAGTTCGGGCGTGAGGGCTGCGATTCCCCTCTCCGGAATCCTCTGGATATTGATGATTTCAGCACCCAGATCGGCCAGAACCCTGGTAGCCAACGGTCCGGACCAAACACGGCCAAGATCTAAGATACGTATGCCTTCCAGTGCCATTGACATTGATATTTCACCTTTGATTGTATTTAGACTCCTGCAAGAAAACACATCTCTATCTCTCACAGACCTGCCCGCCATCGGCTTCGCCTTCAGGCGAGGCGGGCGGGGCTCACAGAGGACACAGAGATAACTCTTGATGGATTGCACCTTTGCGACTCAGGTGCAAATCATCACTTTCTTCCATTAATATCAATTAATATTCTTTGCGCCTTTGCGCCTTTGCGAGAGAACGGGTCTTCTCTTGCTCCTCTATACAGTTTTTTTCTCGATTAGTCTGGTTCAGATCACGCCATCACTTCGTAACCTGGCAACATCCTCATTGGACATGCCGAGACGTCCACAGAATATCTCTTCGTTGTGCTCTCCGAGAAGCGGTGCCCTTTGTGCATCTGCCGGTGTCTCCGACATCCTGAAAGGAGATATCGCGTAGGGGAGCCTGCCCGCCTCGGGGTGATCGATTTCGGCCCAGAATTCTCGATCTTTGTGTTGCGGATCGGTCAACAGGTCGCTGCAATCATTGACATAGGCTGCGGGAACACGCCATTCCTGGCAGGTTTCTACGATCTCCTTCTTGCCCCTTTCCAGGAACCAGGGCTGCACCAATGCGTCAAATTCATCTGCATTCAAGAGACGATGAACACCCGTTTCAAATCTTGAATCTTCGAGCAGATGCCCCATTTCCATCAGAAGAAGCAATCGCTCGGTCTGTTCTTCGGTGGCCGGGCAGATGGAGACAAAGCCATCTTTGCACGGATAGATCGTCGTCGGATGCGTGTACGCATACCGGTTCCCTACCCTCTTCTGAACCATTCCTGAGTATTCGTACCGGTTGATATTGAATTGGTGAAACGATGTCATGCACTCCAGGATGGCAATATCGAGGTATTGGCCCTCACCGGTCGCTTGACGTGAAAGCAGTGCAGCCAATATACCGGCGTAACCATGGAGTCCGCCTTGATAGGCCGGCTGCTCGCCTCCTCCGGCCAGGGGTTCGCGATCGGGATCTCCATTAAGGTATGCATACCCGCACAGGGCATTGTCTACCAGCCGGCCACCGAAGTAATCCCGATAGGGACCGGTCTGCCCAAAATCGGTAATCGATGCCATCACCAGGCGGGGATTGATCTTCTCCAGGGCTTTGTAGTTCAATCCCAGATCGGGCAGCACACCCGGTCTGGCATTCTCCACCAACACGTCGGCATCGGCCACGAGTCTCTTCAGAATCTCCACACCGGGTTGGGTCGCAAGATCCAGCGTGATGGACTTCTTGTTGGTATTCATACACAGAAACAGCGCACTGCGTTCAGGATGGGGATCATCGTTGAGAAAGGGTCCCACGCGTCGCGCAGGATCGCCGGAAATCGGCCTCTCTATCTTTATCACCTCCGATCCAAATGCCCCGAGCATTTTTGCTGCCAGCGGTGCGGAAATGTATTCTCCGAGATCCAGCACTTTCAGGCCACCCAGTGCCTGTTCCGTTCCCTGTGTTTTGAAATAATCCAGCATGAAATAGATCCTCTTTGAAAGCCATTAATATATCTTGAGTCCATCCGGCATCCCGCAAAACATAGCATGTATCATCTCCACCGGCAAACAGGGCATGGGGTCAAAACAGCTTCAACTGTTTGGATAACACATCCTCATTGAAGGTCTGGCCATCCAGCGCAAGAACCTGATCGGCGATGGGTCTGATCTGGCGGTCGATGTAATGGGTATAGTCAATATCGACATGATTACGTTCAAGGGGCATCGGACCCCGGTGGGTCATCACATAAGATATCCGGCGACCGGGGCTTGCCATCAAACGGGCTGCCTTAACATGGGGTGGCGTACTACGGGTATATTCGGCCAGGGGTTTCCGCAGGCGCTTGGTGTAGGTCAGCCGATCGTCATAGTCACCCCGGTGCAGCGCCTTTACCCATGCCTTCATCCACGAAATCAGCGGCCGATCGTCGAACAAGCGTTGAAACAGTTCCCGCTGAAACGCGCGCGCCATGGGCGTCCAATCCGAACGAACCGCTTCCAATCCGACAATTTCCACAACGGGCGTATCCACATTTACACGCAATCCTGCATATCGTTTCTTTGCGCCAAGTTGCCCACCCCGAACCGCGGGCAGAAAGAACATCGCATAGGCTTTTTCGAACTCAAACTCCAGGATACTGTCCACGTCAAATTCATCATGCAAACGGTCTTTCCAGTAACCATTCAAGGTATCGGCCAATACCGGTCCTTCCGCCTGCCAGTCGCTGTGGGATTCAGGTATTTCCACAAAAATCGAATCGGTGTCCCCATACAACACACGGTATCCTCTGGCTTCCAGCCAGGAACGGGACTCGATCAACAACCATTTTCCGGTGGAAGTGATTGCCGTAGGCAAATCCGGATGATAGAACCGGCACCCCCCGGACCCCATTACCCCGTAGAAGCTGTTCATCAGTATCTTAATTGCCTGGGATAGAGCTTGATCCTTGGCATCCTTGGCCTCAGCACGCCGCTGCATCAGGGTCTCAATCATTTCGGGTAGGATGGATCGTGTTCTCGAAAAGCGAATGCCGTTGGGGACGCTGATCCCCTTCTCATCGGCCAACAATCGGGACAGGGGGTCAATTTTGAAGGTGCGGATCAAACTCGGGTACAGGCTTTTGAAGTCCAGAACAATCGTGCGGTGGTATAGTCCCGGCTCAGGATCCATAACATAACCACCGGCAGCATGTTCACGAACCTCTATCGACCGGACATCCGGTGCTACAAATCCCTCACGATGATACCGCGGCAACATCAGATGATCGAAGGCAGCCGTGGAGCGGCCCACATGATCGAGCAGCATACCGGAGAGCTGCACGCGCCGTTGCATCATGGTAATGAGACCGACCTTATCCAGGATATCGGTTACCAGCACACAATCTTCCAGGTTGTATCGAGCCAAAGCAGGTTTATCGTCGGCAAACAGCCGATCAATTTCATTCACCTTGCTCTCACCACTATCATTTTGATCCTCTATCAGCTTCCCGCGATCCAACACCAATTGGGCCACTGCGTCCAGGCTGTAGTTTTCGTATGTGAAAAAATTCTGGCGCAGCGCCGTGGGTCCATCAATCACCACCCGTCCCGGCACCACCACGCGATACTGGTCGTTGCGAAGGGGAACCATCTTCACCGGGCGCCCCCCTCGTCCCAGCGCCAGTGGCATGCGACATCTGTCGGCAAGGTTCTGTAGCACCCGCAGGTCAAATCCCTCCACATGCCAGCCAAGGAGCAGGTCCGGATCCAGGGTCTTCAAGGCATCGATGAACGCAGAAAGCAATGCGGTTTCCGAATCCACCATCGACACAGTGGGCGTGCTCTGAGCCGGCTCCCCCCGCACAACCACCTGCTGTATGCGGCGTGATCCTGCCCGGAAATCCCACGCAATCGAATACACCTCCGAATGATGCCGATCGGTTTCAATGTCAAAAGACAGACTGGATAGCTCGGTGGATACATCGGCGGCAACCAGGCGAGGATTGACGATCGTGCCTGCCTTGTCTTCGTCGATCCCATCGGAATCGATATGCACGCCACCATATATGAATCGCTCCATAAGGAAACGGTCCGTGGGTCGTACATCGCCTTCATAGATAGATATATGGTTTTCCAGACAACGCTGACTTGCCCGCCTTGAATGTTGCCAGGTGTCAAAATACAATGCATCCACCGGCTGAAGCTGCTCGTTGGACAGATTCACTTCACGACGCTCCAGCAATCCCTCAAACGCTGGTAGCGATGCGTTCCTTTCAACAAAGAAGACAACCTGGGCCTGGGGGAACCGCAGACGAATCGTCCGATCCGTTGTGCTGCGGCCATAAAACTCCATGGCACAGCGCCCGTTTTCATCCCGAAAGTCTCCGGTTAGTAAGAATACATCCAATGCTGCTTCCCCTCTCGTCCTTGAAGAAAACCAGGGCGGCATGATCTGATTGAAAAAGGTGATCTGCTGATAAGATCCTATGCCATATGGGAAGATGATGTCAAATGTGAAACCCTCAGCAAACGCGTATGGCCGGCACCCAGGCAACACCATCGCAAATCATCATCATTGACATAGGCAGCATCTCCTATTATGGAATATCTCAAGACACCTAATGAATTCTCATCCTGCTCTCATTGGTGCCTCTCTGCAATGGTTCTACGGATACATCTATACCTGACCATGGGTCCGGTTAGAGGCTTAACGCAATCCAAGAAACCACTCACAATGGCTGTAAAGGAGGTAGGTATGAAAATCAGAAACGCACTATTGGTTACAATGATCGTCTGTTTATCCACTCTTTCATTTCAAGCCACCCTCTATGCTTCGGAAGACTATTGCCCCGATAACAGACCTAAGAATTGGCTCAGCAACTGGGGGAAATGGGGTCCGAATGATGAAATCGGTACGCTGAATTACATCACCCCGAATGT
>JAZFSW010000544.1:0-2791 GCA_036446375.1 Desulfobacterales bacterium
AGTCGACAATGTCCTGGGGGTGCCCGGTCCAGGGGGAATGCGGCGCGGTGTAATGAACACTCAGATAAAAGGGATTTTCATCTTCGGCGTGGGCATCGATATAGGACAGAGCATCGTCGGTAATGGCATTGGTCACGTACCCAGGCGCAACTTCCAGCTCACCGTTGCGAATCATTTTTTGATCGATGTATTGGCCCGCACCGTGAGGATGGGCGAACCAGTGGGAGAATCCATGCTGGGCAAGAGCGCTGTGGCCCAGGTGCCATTTACCGGAAAGGCCGCAGGTCCAGCCGTGTTCGGAAAGAACATCCGTGTAGCAGACCTCATCATCAAGGAATGGTTTCGCATCTGGACCGAAATCGGCTTTGCCGGTTAGGAAATCGTGGACGCCATGTTGGGACGGAATACGACCGGTAAGAAAAGATGCCCGGCTGGCCGAGCATACGGGGATGGAGATGAAGAAACTCTCAAACCGTATGCCGGTTGATGCAATGCGGTCGATGTTTGGTGTGCGGATTTCCGGATTTCCGTAGCAACCTGCAGCCCAGACACCTTGGTCGTCGGAAAGGATGAATACGATGTTGGTCTTTTGATTGGCTGACATAGGAATCTCCTTCAAGCTATAATGCTTGCATGGTCCTTTGCCCTTCAGCGCCACCGGTTACAAACACTACGCTTCCTTCAAGAGCTTTCACGTTTTGCCCGGCTGTTTGGCAAGGATACTCGAGAATAAGGTGCTTAAGGATTGCGAAGGGCCGAGGAATAAGGGTATAGAGAGATGGCCCACGAAAAATCCAGGCCTGACCAGGAGCCAATCGCAAGTGAAATCCACTAAAGCAGAGATTCAGGAAAAACGCCACAAGAATCCGGATCGGGGAGAAGACAGGTGAAAAAGCAACCGAATATTATCATTTTCAATGTAGACCAGTGGCGAGGGGATGTTCTGGGTCATGTGGGTAATCCTGCTGCGGTAACACCCCACCTGGATCGACTGGTTGCCGAAGAAGCGGTCTCGTTCAACAGTGCGTTCTGCCAGAACCCGGTGTGCACACCGTCCCGGTGCAGTTTCATGACCGGCCTGTATCCCCATGTCCATGGACACCGAACGATGTTTCACATGCTCCATTCGGAACATGGGGAATCGAATCTTCTCAGGCTGCTGAAGAAAAATGGCTACACGGTCTGGTGGAGCGCAAGAAACGATTTACTGCCGGGACAGCGCGATTACAGTGAGGATTGTGATGTCTTCTACCGTCCCCGGAATGAGGATTATGAGCGATGGGGTCATAAGCGGCAGATGGGGCTCCATTTCAATGATGACTGGCGGGGTGAACCGGACAGCGATACCTACTACAGCTTTTATGCCGGACAGCTCGACAAAGGCGATGACAGCATTTATGCGGATCAGGATTGGGGCTGGATTCTCGGTGCTTGTGAATTCATCAGAGACTATGATGGACAAAAGCCCCTGTGCCTCTATCTTCCCATCGGGTATCCCCATCCTCCCTATGGTGTAGAAGACCCGTGGTACAGTATGATTGATCGTTCCCGATTGCCCCCCCGTGCGCAAACCCCGGAAAGCTGGGACGATAAACCCTCCCTGCTAAGCGGTATCTGGGAAGGACAGCACTTGCAGGGGTGGAGTGAAGAGCGATGGACGGAACTACGGGCAACCTACTACGGGATGTGCGCCCGGGTGGATCACCAGTTCGGCATGGTAATGGATGCACTGAAAGATGCGGGGCTCTATGATGATTCGGCGATCTTCTTTTTTTCCGATCATGGGGATTTTACCGGAGACTATGGGCTGGTCGAAAAAACGCAAAACACCTTTGAAGATTGCCTGACCCGGGTGCCCCTTATCATAAAGCCGCCAGCCAATGTGGATGTGACGCCCAAAGTGAGCGATGCGCTGGTAGAACTGGTCGACTTTTCGGCAACAGTATTTGATCTTGCCGGGATTGATCCGGGATATACGACATTCGGCCGAAGTCTGCTGCCTGTGCTGGCCGGTGAAATCGATGTCCATCGGGATGCGGTGTTTTGTGAAGGGGGCAGATTGTTCGGTGAAGCGCAGGCCAGCGAGAAACAGTCTCTGGCCATGAGTGATTCTCCGGAAAAGGGGCAATACTGGCCCCGGCTAAAGCTGCAGGTCACCGATGACAAACCCTACCACAGCAAGGCGGCTATGTGCCGGACCCGGTCCCACAAATATGTTCGCCGACTATACGAGAAGGACGAACTCTACGATCTTGAGAAGGACCCTCAGGAGTTGCACAACGTCATCGACGATCCGGAATATATTCAGATCCTCAACCGACTGAAAGACCGGATGACCACCTGGTATATGGAAACCTGTGACATTGTGCCTTACGAAACAGATTCCCGATGGTGATGTGGCTGGGGATCCAGTTTCCCTGCAATCAATCGAATCCGATCCATGATGTATTCACATCTATCGGGTCCCGTTCGGACCAGACGTTGTTGGCGGGGAAATCGTTGTCCGCGTACCCCAGGGCCAGGGAAAGCAGCAGGTGCTGGGACTCCGGGATGCCGGCGTGTTTTCTCACGATGTCCCCATAGTCAAGGCTCTGGACGAGAATGCAGCTTCCCAGACCGTGGGCCATTGCCAAGAGGCAGATGGTTTGTGCCAGACCTCCCACATCTGAAGCAGCCGTGGGCAGATCCAGGGATTTGTCTGCGGCCAGAACAATTGCTACCGGCGCATCAAAAAAGCGGTAGCCCCTCTCGATCCAAGCAGATCTCTTGTCCTTATCTTCGCGCCCGATAT
>JAZFSW010000545.1:0-3832 GCA_036446375.1 Desulfobacterales bacterium
AAAGTCTCCATCTACTGCGTTATAGCGTTTGCCCAGACGTTCGACATACGACATGTATGCCTTCACGCCTGGCCAACCACTACGCCTTGTATATGGAGATTTCTACTTAGCCATCGGTCATCCTTTTTACGAGTGCATCAAAGTTGACGGTCCCGTAAAAAGCCCGAAATGCCGTCACTCCCGCGAAGGCGGGAGCCCAGAACCTGTTGAGAACACTGGATTCCCGCCTTCGCGGGAATGACAGAAGATGACGATATCTGACTTCTTGCGAGTTCATCAAAGTTGAAGGCATAACCCAAAAGGATTGAGTCGACCTGAAAGGTCGATTTTAATCCATTGTTCAAGAAGTCCGGCGATTGAGCAGGATTGTCTGTATGGGTAATGCTTCGAGGACCTGAGTGAGGAAGGCACCCCGAGGGCTATCCGATTCGGGGTGCCGGAGACCACGCGCGACCTTTTGACGAAGAAAGGTCGCTGTCAGCATGAGAGAAGCGGCGGTTTATGGGGTCAAAAGCGGCGACAGGGCGCAGGTATCCGGTGCTGCTTGGAACAGGGGAGAAGCAGCCTGGTCAACTGGTGACCGATCGGCCTCAGGTTCTCATCTACCCAGAGTCCGCATCTGCTGTCCTGAGGGGCAGCACAAGAGCCTGGAAGAGCAGACCTCCCCCGCATATCGAGCAGGTTATCGGCGAGAGTGGCTCGATCTGAGTTTCCGGAATTTCGATGTCAAAGCCGAAGGCCAGTTCGATGAGAGCGGCAATCTTCTCCAGAGATACCGAAGAGGATGAGTGCAGAAACCCGTAGTAGCGAATCTTCATGAAGCCTGTGGGCAAGACATGCTGAAGAAAGCGGCGCATGAACTCCATGACATCAAGCTGCATTGTCCGCCAGCGGTTACTTTCGGTTTTCTTGTACTTGAAAAAGACGTTGTGGTTGTCCACCTTACTGATGCGGCTGTTTGAGATGGCCACCTTGAAGACGTAAGGGGCAAGGTACTTTATGCTGCGAGCACTTGTTCCGACAGCCTGACAATTGACCACCCAGGCTTGATCCCAGACCTCTGGGGCAATGAGATGGTCAAGATGGTTCTTTCGCATTTCATCACGGAATGTGGCCCTAAAGATCTTTGACATAGCGATGACCGGCAGGAAGAAATCGATCCGCGAGCAATGCCAGCGGTCATCGGCCTTGGAGAAGGCACCACCGGGGACAACATAGTGAACATGGGGATGATAGGCCATCTGCCGCCCCCAGGTGTGCAAGACCCCGAAGAAGCCGGCTAAGTCGCCGCCAACATACTGTGCATCGGCAGCCAGCTTCTTAATGGTCTCTGAAGATGTCTTGAACAGGGCCGAGTAGCATACCCGTTGGTTGCTTCGGATGAACCTTCGCAGTTTCTCAGGAACGGTAAAGGTTATCATGAAATGATGCCCCGGTAGTTGCCGTTTCATCTGCTTTTCCAGCCACTGATGGCTCTTATGATGCTGGCAGTTGGGACAGTGCCTGTTGCCGCATGATTTATAGACGACATGGGTTTGGCCGCACTTTTCACATTTGTAGATCGTGGCGCCATAATGGTCCGTGCGGCAATTGATGATCGCATCGATGACTTTGCGGTGGTCAGTTGGCATGTCATCGCCGAAGCGGGCGATGTATTCGGGACCGTATTCCGTGAAGATCTCTTTAATCGTTGTCATTATCGTCTCCTTTCATTATTGAGTTGATAATGTCATAGGCATGTTTGTGGCCCTGGGTGGTGAGGTGCAGATAGATCATGGTGGTGTTGAGGCTGCTGTGGTCTCCCGCCCGGGCGGGACTGGATGCGGCGGATATTGACACCTGCCTCCAGCAGATGCGTGGCATAGCTGTGCCTGAAGGTATGGACTGAGACGCGCTTTCTGACCTTGAGCTGCTTGCGGATTCTGCTAAGAGCAGACTGTACGGTACTGCGAGTCATCGGATCTTTTGCAGTAGGCCCCAGATTGTGGCCCTGACCTAGCCGAGGGAAGATCCAGGTGGGGTTGCGATGGGTCTTCCAGTAATCTCTCAGTACCCCGAGGGTTGCCTCGGGTAAGGGGACGTAGCGATCTTTGGCCCCCTTGCCGTGGACGAAAATGCGCATCCGGTCACTGTCTATATCGGGCACTTTAAGATGCAAACCCTCACTCAGTCTCAGACCGCAGGTATAGACCAGCGTCAGGTAGGCTTTGTTCTGGGGTGTCTCGACTGCATCGAGAATCCCCCAGGCCTCCTTGATACTGAGTACAGTAGGCAAAGCTTTACCCCGTTTGGCATTGATAAGTTTGAGGGTGTGCCAATCGCGCCTGAGAACATTGATGAAAAAGAACTTGATGCCGCTGTAAGATATCCTTAGAGTAGCGGGAGCCCATTTGTCTTTGTTCTGCCGGTGAAGGAAATAGTCCTGAAGCTCCAGTTCTGTGATCTTCTCAGGCGTCTTATCACAGAACTCAACAAGTTGGCGCACAGAACGGGTGTAACCCTCTTGTGTGCTCTCACTCATTCCTGCAAGTTGCAGGGCTCTCATGGACTGATCGTAGTAATCGCTGGTCATAATCTCTCTCCTTTTCTATGAAACAGGTTTAGGGTTCATCGGATGGTGGTCCGATGTGAGAGATATGACAGAGAAGTGGGATCTCCTGCAACTTGCTTGGAATGATTATGGTCTGACAGAAGAAAGGCGGGGTAGATCATCTGCCGCGGAGCGGCTTACTTGAACCGGCTGCTTAGGTTTTGTTTACGATGGTGATATCTCTTCTGGGGTAGGGGATTTCAATTCCGGATCTGTCGAAACCCTCCTTTACCTGATCGGTTATATAGGAGATGGTATCCATCCGCCGCCGCGCATCGCTGATCCACACCCGAAGCTGGAGATTGACGGAAGATTCCCCGAATGCGGTGACCACCACTTTGGGCGCAGGCTGTGAGGCGATCCATTCCATAGTCTTAGCCACATCGAGAATCACCTCTTTTGCTTTGGGCAGGTCGGTATCGTAGGCAACACCGATATCAACGCGTACCCTGATTTTTGACGTGACAATCGTATAATTGACGATATCGCGCTTCATGATTTCATTGTTGGGAATGATGATCGTGATATTGTCGGTGGTCCTTATCTTTGTTGCCCTCAGCCCGATATCGGTAACATCTCCCCAGGACGCACTACCCACCGGTGCACTCCAGACCTCTATCCTGTCTCCGATTTCAAACGGACGATCGATAATGAGCAGCACACCGGCGATGAGATTCGAGAGCGTATCTTTAGCCGCGAAACCGATGGCAATCCCCATAACGCCCGCACCGGCTATGAAGGGCATGACGTTGATACCGAGAATATCGAGCGCCAGAACAACGGCGAGGGCATAGATGATAACACCTGAAAATTTATTGAGAAGGTCGAAGATGATATTGTCGATTTTTGTTTCTGTTTTCTCGGCGAGATTCTTTTCCAGATAGAGCAGCACTACGGTGAGAAAATGTCTTGCCGGCCTGGCCAGAAGAACAACGAAAAGGGCACGAAAGGGTGCTTTGAGCGTCAGAAGCGAAAACAGGTTGATGAGATAACTACAAGCAGCCAGTACCAGGGCATAGGTCAGGGCGGAACGAAAGATCTGGAAGATCTGCGTATTGTCTTTTACAAATTCATAATGGGAGGTTCGTTTTTCCAGAGAAGCGACTCCCCCTTTCAGGATAAACCATAGGACAGCCGAACCACCAACGGCGGCAAGGGCCTTGTAAACGGGGTTGAATTGGGGAGACGTTACGCCGAAGACTGCCTCGACATAGGTATAGAAGGTGTGCAGATAGCTCATCG
>JAZFSW010000546.1:0-2545 GCA_036446375.1 Desulfobacterales bacterium
TCCTGGTTGGCCGACTTGTCCTTGAACTGGGTCATGCGCTCTAGCCAGCCCATAGGCGTTACGCAGTTCAAGATCCAGCACGCCTCGGCGTGGTGGACAGATCGCTTGTGGTCATTCACGATGATACGCTTGATCGGACAACCAACGGGCGGGGAGCGGTGAGCCAATATGATCTTGGCGATCTGCTGGCCCTTGATGCTGGTAGCTGGTTTCATCCCCGGTTTTCCGGTGAGACCATCCCCACACTGGAAGCAGTTTTGGATCGGGCAAAGGGGCGGACCCGGGTGAACATCGAAATCAAGGAAAGCGCCTATGAGGATCATCACCCGGCAGATGCTGTCGGCATACAGGTCGTTGACTTGGTCCGGAAAAAAAGGATGCAGGAAGATGTAATTATCTCAAGTTTCAACTGGAAAATTCTGGAAGATGTCGGCCGAATCAGCGGAGCACCACCGATTGCATTGCTTTCCAAGAGACCGGCGGATCGCGCAGCCGTTGCCGAATGCCAACGGTTGAAAGCGTTTTCCTGGAATCAGAACCAGCGAAAATGCGAGCCGGACGGGGTGGCCATGATGCATGAGGCCGGTTTCCAGGTGTTTGCTTACACGGTCAATTCGGTTGTACGATTCCAGGAGCTTGCCGCCATGGGAGTCGATGGGATGTTTAGCGATGATCCGGTTTTGCTCCGGTCCGCATAGACCCTGTGGCTCCGAGCAGCGAGAAACCACTAACGAATAACAGATAACCCATAGCGCCTGATTCCGCTGTGGCGGGATCAGGGCTTAGGGCTATCTTTCTTCCGGGGGCAAATAGCGCTTTGCCAGATTCACATAGGCGTCGACCTGCTGTTTTCTCCACGATCTTCCCTTTCCCAGCTCTTTCGCCATCAGGGACGCCACTTTCGGCGCGGCCGCCATACTGGCTCTGGCATCCAGGATTAACGCCCGGGTGCGTCGTGCGAGAACATCCTCAAGGGTCCGTGCCATTTCATGTCGTACTGCCCATATAACCTCAACGGCTGTATAGGGCAGGTCCGGATGAATCTTTTCAGTCCATTTCCTCTTCCTGAGACCTAACGCCGCCAAGGCTGTTGCATCCGTCCCATAGATGGCAAAAGTCTGATCTGGCTCGGAGATATCAGACCAGCCATGCAATCTCAGATCCTGCGTCTGTGAGGGGCGTTTCTCGAGACTGCCGACAGTGATCGCCTGGTCAACGGTGTCTTCGCCCATTTTCCTGTAGGTGGTCCATTTGCCGCCTGCAATGGTAATCAGACCGGATGGGGATATGTTGAGATGATGATCCCGGGAGATCGTTGCGGTATGTCGATCGGATTCTGCTTTGATCAGGGGGCGTATCCCCGCAAAGACACTGAGAATATCCCGGGGCTCCGGGTTCTTGGTGAGGTACTTGGCTGCATGTGACAGGAGAAAATCGATTTCCTCGGGCAAGGGTTCCGGTTCCGGTGTCGACTGTTCAATGGGGGTGTCGGTGGTGCCCACGATCACCCGGTTGTGCCAGGGGACAGCAAACAGGATGCGGCCATCATCCGTGTGGGGTACCATGATGGCGCTTTCCCCCGGCTCAAAGGACTTATCCAGAACGATGTGGATGCCCTGGCTGGGAGCGATGATATCCGGTGCGTGCTCGTCATCCATTTGGCGGACGCTATCCACGAAGGGCCCGGTGGCATTGATCACTGCCCGTGCGTGGAGTTCATATTCCCGGCCGGTTTCGCCATCGGTGGCTATCACCCCTTGTATCAGGCCGTTGTGTTTTGTCAGCGAAGTGACACTGAAGTAATTTGCCGCATATTGCCCGAGATCGATGATGGTGTGTGCCAGCGTGATCGCCAGTCGTGCATCATCAAACTGCCCGTCGTAATAGATCACCCCTCCCCGAAGGCCATCGGGCTCCAGTGTTGGGATTTCCGCAAGGGTTTCGTCACGGGAGAGTATTTTTGAAGAACCGAATCCGAGCTTTCCGGCCAATACATCGTATAGCTTGAGCCCGACACCGTAAAAGGGTCCTTCCCACCATTCGTAGGTGGGAACGATAAACGCCTGGTGGTGGACAAGGTGGGGGGCATTTCGCAGCAGAAGTTCCCGTTCATGAAGTGCCTCCACAACCAGTGAAAGATTGCCCTGTTGAAGATACCGGACCCCACCGTGGATCAATTTGGTGCTCCGACTGGAGGTTCCTTTCCCGAAATCGTGCTGCTCCAATAAGAGGGTGGCGTACCCCCTGGAAGCAGCCTCAACTGCGGTGCCCAGACCAGTCGCTCCGCCCCCGATGACGATGATGTCCCAGGGGTCGGATCGGTCCACAATTTGATCGATGACTCTATCTCGGTTCATGTCGGGCTCCTGCGGGGAATGGTCTCCGGAAACAGCCAATATTCACCACGGAACAGCACGGAGAGTCACGGAAAACAGAACTGAAAAACGATTCATTGGTGGGGGCAACACCGTCTTCTATCAGTTCAGTGAAATCTCTGTGAAAAATCCGTGGTTGAACTGCCCTCTTGATTGGTAGCTATTCTTTG
>JAZFSW010000547.1:0-3313 GCA_036446375.1 Desulfobacterales bacterium
AAGATCCTCGGTGGAAACGCGGAAAGAGTCTTCAGGCTCTGAAGGAAGAGGAACATCGAAATATGACACACACCTTACCGTTCCATACAACCGAAGCATCCCTCGAGGTCGTTGGCGGGAAGGGACGATCCTTATCCAGAATGACGGCGGCCGGACTGCCCGTGCCAGCCGGATTCCATCTGACGACTTCTGCCTATAGATCCTTTATTGAAGACAATGGTTTACGCGCCTCCATCTTGGACCTGGTGGGAAGTGCATCGTCTGAATCGGCATCCAGGCATATCCAGGCGTTATTTGAGGATAAGGAGCTGACCAAGGAAATCCGCACAGAAATCCACCGGGCCTATGCGTTGCTGGGAACCGATGGACCTGCTGTAGCCGTGCGTTCTTCAGCAAATGCCGAAGATCTGCCGGATATGTCGTTTGCCGGTCAGCAGGATACCTATCTGAATGTGCGCGGTGAAGAAGCACTGGTGGCTGCCATACGCAATTGCTGGGCATCTCTCTGGACGGCACGGGCCATCAGCTACCGGCAGCAGATGGGCGTTGACCACAGCCTGGTGGCAATGGCAGTCGTTGTTCAGGTGATGGTGGAGGCCCAGGTGTCCGGCATTTTGTTCACCGCCAACCCCACGACGGGTGAACGATCCGAAATGATTGCCAACGCAAGCTTCGGACTTGGTGAGGCAATCGTTGGGGGGGAGGTAACGCCGGACAGCTACCTGATAGATCGCGAGAGTCTGAGCGCCAAAGAGATGACAATAGGTGCCAAGGAGCAGATGATCGTCTCCGATGGCCGGCAAGGCACGGCCACCCGGACTGTATCGGAAGCGCAGCGCAGAGAATCATCTCTGCCGGATCCGCTGCTGAAGAGCCTGGCTTCATTGGCCCTCAGGGTTGAAGACCACTTCGATGGCTTGCCACAGGATATTGAATGGGCCGCTGTCGATGATACCCTCTGGTTGCTCCAGGCCAGGCCCATCACCAATCTGCCGCCCGCGCCCCTGAAGGATATCCGTTGGGACCCACCGGCATCGGGTGCCGTATTGCTCCGGCGCCAACTGGTGGAGAGCATACCTGGTCCGGTCACGCCCTTGTTTGAAGCACTATATCTGACCGTGTCCCTCCAAGAGGCCTGGGTCCGGGGGATGATTCGATCGGTCTACTACCGTAGGTGCGATATCATTGACTACGTTGTTCACCCCACGGTGAACGGTTACGCTTACAAGCGCGTCGGCGCCCCTCCAATGTCGAAAGGAGTGACAATTCCCAAGTACAAGATGGCGTTTCTACGCTGGAAAGGGAAGGTGAATTACACCCTTCGGTGGCGGCCTGGATTTCTCGGTGGGAGTTACAGGAGCATTCGCCGGTGGCAAGACAGGGTCGCGCCGCACTATCGTGGGATCATCAAACAATGGCGTCAGGTGGATCCGGCTTCAGCTTCCGATAAAGAGCTGATCTCGGGGTTAGAGGCACTATCCTTAGCCGATGCCATCTACTGGTTCTCGGGTGTGGCCGGGATACTGATCCTCACCAGACAGACCGAGGCGCTGCTCCATGGATTTCTGCAGAACAATGCCCCGGAGTGCGGTTTCACCAGTGGCGCGTTTCTAAGCGGTCTCAGATCCAGAACCATGGCGGCACAAGAGGATCTGGCCGCGATCGCCGACCGGATTCGGAGAGAGAAGGCGCTCTGCCAACGGGTGGTCGAGACTCCCGCCGAGAAACTGCTGGGTATACTGCAGGATCATCCTCAGGGAGGCCCGATCCTCCTGGCAATACAGCGTTATCTGGATATCTATGGTCACCTGGGCAACACCCTTGATTTCGGAGAGCAGTCAACTGCCGAAGCTCCCTTGCCGATTCTGTGGAATCTGAAGAGAGCCGTTCAAGACAGCACCCATGATCCTATCCATTTGCAGACCGACCTCGCCCGGAAGCGGAAGGCTGCTCTCAGAGAGGCCAATCGATACTTCCGGGGTAAGCAGTGGTTGGCGTTCCGATGGCGCCTCTGGCTGGCACAACGCTACTATCCCCATCGGGAAGAAGCGCTGTTTCTCTCGGGGGCCGGGTGGCCTGTTCTGCGCCGGCTTGCCCTTGAACTTGGCCAGCGCTTGGTTGACTGCGGTACGCTGACGATACCCGATGATGTGTTCTACCTTACCCGCGACGAACTGGCAGAAGCCTGCCAAGCGCGCACACATGATGAGGCCCCGGTCGATTCCAGGCAGAAGACGGCTGATCGGCGGGAATTGCGGGAGGCACGCAAGCGGCTCACGCCCCCGGGGGTTGTTACGGACCAGGATTTGAGCAAATTTCAGGGAAGCATGGATATGTGGGGCATAAGAATCAGCGGGGGGGCGATGGCCTATGACCGTATGGAAAATGCTCCTGAAAGCGACACGCTGAACGGCTTTGCCTGCAGTCCGGGACAGATCACTGCAGAAGCCAGTGTGATCCTTTCTCCGGGTGATTTCAAGAAGATGAAGCCCGGTACGATCCTCGTTTGCCCAACCACCACACCGGCCTGGACTCAGCTGTTTTCCCTGGCAGAGGGACTGGTCACGGACACCGGCGGCATTCTCGCCCACGGCTCCATTGTGGCAAGGGAGTACGGCATTCCGGCGGTACTGGGTACCGGGGATATCACCAAGAGAGTTGTGAGTGGACAGCAGATCAGTATTGATGGTTCCCGTGGCATCGTCACTATAGGGTGAAGTGCCTGATCGGCCGTCTCTTGAACTACTGTTTTGACACTGATTTCACTGATTCTCGAATACCGGATCAGTCCCCGAGCCTGTGTCTAAGTTCCGGGCGTTCATGCAGAGGATACTAAGATGGAATTGATGGACTATCACAATCATCATTGGCGCTGCGGGCATGCCAAACACGATATCGAAGATTATATCAAGGCCGCGATTGATAAAGGGCTGTCGGAAATCGGCATTGCAGATCATTTCCCTTACGGCGCAACAACCGACGATCCGAAATTCGAGGAATTACCCAGAGAAAACACCGGGATGAAGGTGAAAGAATTCCCGGAATACATCCAGGAGATCAAAGATCTGCGTGATAAGTACAAAGGACAAATCCATGTCAAGATCTCAACCGAGGTGGCTTTTGTTTCATCGGGACAGGCCCTGGATCGACAGAAAGCGGTCCTGGAGCCGTTCATGGATGATTTCGACTATCTCCTCTGTGGGCTCCACAGCATAAAGCCTGATGGGGTCACGGCCATTCCTTTCAGCAAGGAGAAAGGCCCTGAAATACTGAGGGCCCATGGGGAAGACAAGATCCATATGGCGTACATTAC
>JAZFSW010000548.1:0-3122 GCA_036446375.1 Desulfobacterales bacterium
ACTAAACGGTGCTTCGGCGATCTACAAGCGGTTGAAGCCGAAAATAGTTGAGCAGCTGAAAGGTTTTGCCCAATAGGGAGACAAGGATGGCCAAATCGATTGCGCAGGAGTTTACGAAGGGACTTTGGGCTGAAATACCGCCGTTTCGACTGGTTCTCGGTCTTTGCCCGGTTCTGGCGGTGACCAAAACCGTGGAGAACGGTATCGGCATGGGACTGGCCACGACCTTTGTCCTGATCTGTTCCAATATGCTGGTATCGGCCATGCGAAAGATCATCCCCTCAAAGGTGAGAATCGCCTGTTTCATCATCATTATTGCTACCTTTGTAACCGTCGTCGAACTGCTGATGCAGGCCTATGCCTATCCTCTGTTTCTCAAGTTGGGAATTTTCATTCCGTTGATTGTCGTCAACTGCATTGTCCTGGGTCGCTCCGAAGCGTTTGCCTGCAAGAACCCGATCCTGCCCTCTCTGGCAGACGGTCTCGGCATTGGCATCGGTTTTACCCTTTCCCTGGCTTCTCTGGGGGCGGTTCGTGAGATATTGGGCAGCGGGACGTTTACGCTAGGGACGGTCATGGGAAAACTACTGGAGCAAATCGGTGTCGGAACCGTAGCGTTCTGGGAAAAGCCCATCTCGGTATTCTGGTCTTCCTTTGAGCCGTTTGCGTTTATGATCGAAGCGCCCGGTGCGTTTGTCAGTCTGGGGTTGATGCTGTGTCTAATGAATCTTGTGGGTAAGAAATAGGAGGGAGCAGACAGATGGGTGACTATGTAGTCCTTGCGATCAGCTGCATCCTGGTCAATAATATTCTGCTTGCGCAGTTCTTGGGGAATTGTCCCTTCCTTGGCACATCGAAGAAAATGGAGACGGCTATCGGCATGGCCATGGCCGTTGTATTTGTGTTGGTGATGGCCGGGGTAATTACCTGGATTGTCGATCAGTGTGTTCTAAAACAGTTTGATCTTGAATACCTCAGGACCGTTTCATTTATCCTGGTTATTGCTTCTCTTGTTCAATTTGTCGAAATGTTTCTCAGAAAGAGTATCCCCGCCCTATATGCCGGTCTCGGCATCTTCCTTCCCCTGATCACTACCAACTGTGCCGTCATGGGCGTGGCGCTGATCAATGTGAAAGAGGAGTATAATTTCATGCAGGCCCTGGTTGCCTCATTCAGTTACGCAGTCGGTTTTGGACTTGCCCTCATTCTATTTGCCGGTGTGCGGGAACGCATCTTTCTCGCCCGAGTTCCCAAACCCCTGCAGGACACCTCCATCGGGTTGGTTACCGCAGGAATCCTCTCCTTGGCCTTCTATGCCTTCAAAGGTATGGTCTAATCACAGCGTTTGCACCCCTTTGCCTACGAATCGTAAGGCGCAGATGAGTTCTGCCATGTCCTGAGGCGGAGCTGCGGAAAACGTGTCTTGTTCCCCTGATGCCGGGTGGGTAAAGGTTATCTTCCAGGCATGGAGCATTTGTCGGTTTGCAGACAGCCGATCGCCATGGGTGTTCTTTAAGGCCGGCAGCCTCCTTGCCCGAATCCCGCCGTAAACCGGATCGCCGATGATCGGGTAGCCGATGGTCGAACAGTGGACGCGAAGCTGGTGGGTGCGGCCTGTCGTGGGATATAATTTCAGCAGGCAAGCCCCTTCAAAACGTTCCTCAACGGCCCAGCGGGTTTCTGCCTCCCGATGTCTCCCCTTTTTGGGATGCTTTCCCCGTGCTCGCGCCAGGGCTGCCATCCGTTTTCTATCCACCGGATGTCGGCCGATCGGCAATGAAATGCGACCGGTATCCGGCGTTACGTCGCCGCCGACGAGGGCGAGATACGTCTTCTGTATCTGTCGCGTTTTGAATTGATGGGCCAGGTGGGTGAGGGCCGAGGCGGTTTTTGCCACAACCAGGATGCCTGAGGTGTCTTTGTCCAGTCGGTGCACGATACCCGGGCGAATCTCTCCGCCGATACCTTTCAGATCAGGACAATGATGGAGGAGGCCATTGACCAGTGTTCCCGTGGGATTTCCGGGCGCAGGATGTACGACAAGTCCCGGTGGTTTGTTGATGACAATCAGATCGTCATCTTCATGAACCACATCGATATCCATGGGTTCCGGCTGGGCTGAAATCGGCTTTGGCGGCGGGATAAGCGCGGATATGGCCTCTCCGGCCTTGACCCGGTATCCTGGTTTCTTGCGGGCGCCATGGACCTGAATGCTCCCTTCACTGATCAGAGAAGATGCATAGGCACGGGAACATCCGGGGATATGAGCGGTGATGACGACATCGAGTCGCTGCCCGATGTCGTTTCTGTCAACCTGAAACGAGAATTCGCCGCTGTGGTGCATGACATATGGTCGGTGCTAGGCTGTCTGTTGTTCTGCAACGACGTCATCCGGTGTATCTTGGACGAAGAGAGATTCAATTTCCGAAATAATCGTTGCCTCATCGGTATCTCTGGCCGTAGAAAGTTCTTTTACCAAAAGGACCTGGGCGGTATCGTAGAGCTTACGTTCGCCGAAAGACAATTCCTTTGTGTTCTTCAGCAGGGAGAGATCCCTGAAGACTTCCGCCACATCATAAAGGGAACCGGTCTTGATCTTGTCCATGTATTCCCGATATCTCCGGTTCCAGGTCTGGGTCTCCTGGGAAACTTCTTTCTTCTTTTGCATAAACGCATAGACGTTCGGGATTTCGTCCTCGTCAATGATGCATCTCAATCCAACCTGTTCGACATTCCAGGTGGGGACCATGATGACCATGCTGTTTTCAAGAACCTTCATGATATAAAAATCATGTGTTTCCCCGTTAATCATTCTACTTTCGATGGCATCAATCCTACCAACGCCATGGGCGGGGTAAACTGCCAGATCACCTACATTGAATGCAATTGTCTCTTCGCCTGCCGTTTGTACCACCTCGTTCGTCTTTTTCTTTGCCATAGGGTATTATCGTCCTGGGGTTGGGAGTTAACGTAAGAAAGATCCGAAGTAAGCTGCAATCCTATCATACATTAAATTGATACGCAATAAAAAGGATCGGCATACAATACACCGATCCTTTTTGGGGGCTATAGGTTATATTGTCAGATAGTTACATCAGAAAGGGCACCATGAGCAGGGCTAC
>JAZFSW010000549.1:0-2586 GCA_036446375.1 Desulfobacterales bacterium
CTATCGGCCGCCTGCATGCATATTTTTGTATCAGAAAAGAAGTCCTGAAAGCCGGGGGTATCCATAAAGCTCACGGTATGTTTCTCCCAGGTGAACTGATGAAACGCAGTCGCGAGACTCAGCTGGCGTTTAAGCTCCTCCGGCTCAAAATCCATCGCGGTGTTGCCATCTTCAACACGACCGAGACGCTGGATCACACCACTGTTATAGAGCATGGCTTCAGCAACGGATGTTTTACCGGAACTCCCGTGGCCGGCCATTACGATGTTTCTCAATTGGTTCATCTTTTCTGTCATTTAGGCTCCTCTCTACCGGTTAGTTTCCCCGTCTCGCATTTGGGGCTGTGGAAGCAGTGAAGCTATATGGTCTCTTTGGAAAAATCAAGTTCAAAATTGCTCTATCGCCTGTCAATTCATCACTCTTCGCTTCCCGATTTGAGGCGCCTGAGGAGCATGAAGAATTCTCTGTTCCCTTTGGCGCCAAGAATAGGAGAAGGGGCCATCCCTTCACGAAAGAGTGCTGCTTCAGAGAAGGCGTCGGTGAGGTCCGCGAGCACTGTTTCATGCAAAGAGGGATCTCTCACAATACCCCCTTTGCCGATGTGTCCCCTGCCGACTTCAAATTGCGGCTTGACAAGAGCCAGAATGCTTGCATCACCTTTCATGAATTTCAACACGGCAGGAACGACAATTTTCAGGGAGATAAACGAGACATCGATGGTGATAAGATCCACAGGGCAGGGAAGGGCACTGGTTTCCAGATACCGGATATTGGATCTTTCAATGGAAATCACCCGGGGGTCCTGCTGCAGTCTCCAAGCGAGCTGCCCGTAGCCGACATCGACTGCAAAGACGCGGTTTGCGCCGTGTTGCAGCAGGCAATCGGTGAATCCGCCAGTGGAAGCACCGACATCCAGGCAGTCTGAACCCTCTACTGCAATATTCAGAGTCTCAAGCACTGACGCCAGCTTGACCCCCCCTCTGCCGACATAGGGGATGTCGTCTCCTCTCAGTCGGATATCATCCTTGGGGGAGATCTGAGCACCTGGTTTCTCTGCAGGCAGGTCGTTGACAAGAACCTTGCCGGCCATGATGAGGGCACGGGCACGTTGACGATTATGGGTCAGGCCCTTTTCTACCAGTACCAGATCCAAACGGTTTTTCTTTGATGATGTCATAGCAGAAAGGAAGGGATACCAATGGCGATGGCGTCGTAAAAAGTCTCCATCTACGGCGTTATAGCGTTTGGCCAGACGTTCGACATACGGCATGTATGATACAACCAGAGCGCCTAGCCAACCACTATGCCTTGTATATGAAGATCTCTACTTAGCCATCGGTTACACTTTTTGCGAGTTCATCAATGGTGAACGAATCCAATGAGGCTTTAAACCAGCATTTCTCTTGCCGTTACCGCTATGGCTGTGGCATCAATCTGGTATTTGGCCCTTAACAGATCCTGGGGTCCATGCTCCAGAAAGACATCGGGTATACCGAGGCGTCTGAGCGTAAACCCGGTTATCCCTTCATCGTTGAGGCTTTCCAGAACCGCACTGCCGAACCCGCCCATCCGGGCATGTTCCTCCACGGTAATGATGCGCGTTATTCGGGGGATAAATGAACGGATCAGTTCGATATCCAGCGGCTTGACAAAACGACAGTTGATTACTGTTGCGCCGATCCCTTCATCTTTCAGCATTGCCTGGGCAATTACGGATTCACCAACGGCGCTCCCGATGGCTAGAATGAGGATATCATCTCCTTCGGTCAGCACTTCACCCTTACCTATAGGGATCGGTACAATGGTTTCATCCTGTTTCACCCCCGTCCCTGTTCCCCGGGGATAGCGAAATGCGATGGGCCCATCGTGCTCAAGAGCGGTGGCCAGCATCCGGCGCAATTCGTTTTCATCCTTTGGGGCCATTACCACCATATTCGGCAGATGCCTCAGATAGGAAATATCGAACAGGCCGTTATGGGTCGGGCCGTCATTGCCTACGATTCCTGCTCGATCCACGGCAAACACCACAGGAAGCGCTTCGATGCACACGTCGTGGAGCAACTGATCGTAAGCGCGTTGAAGAAAGGTGGAGTAAATGGCCAGCACCGGCTTGAAACCCTCCGTGGCCAGACCTGCTGAGAATGTCACGCCATGTTGCTCGGCGATGCCCACATCAAAAAAACGCTCCGGATACTTCTCAGCAAATTGGGTGAGCCCCGTTCCTTCCGGCATTGCGGCAGTGATGGCGACAATGCGGTTGTCGCTTTCCCCAAATTGTACCATCGTTTCACCGAAAACATCGGTATAGCTTGGGATTCTACTTTTGTTGTTTGTGTTGCCTGTCTTGATTTCAAAGGATCCGACACCATGGAAGAATATGGGGTTTTCTTCAGCCGGCTTATAGCCTTTTCCCTTCTGGGTGGTAACATGAAGCAGCACGGGCTCATTTATATGTTTAATATTATTGAGAATATCTATGAGATGATTCAGACGATGGCCATTGATCGGTCCGAAATAATCAAAATTGAAGGCCTCAAACAACATGCCCGGTGTAACAAATGCTTTGAACGATTCTTCGGATCGTTT
>JAZFSW010000550.1:0-7486 GCA_036446375.1 Desulfobacterales bacterium
CCATACCTCCGATGGTCATCGCCTCGGAAATTTCTGCCGATCCGCCGCTTGCACCCAGCAGAATTCCCGCGGCAAGGGCCGCAAGGGTGGCTATTCCGATGATGGTCGAGCGACCGGCTCTGTCTGAAATATGTCTGTTGGTTACATGGGAGATTTCATGGGCTAGAATACCTGCCAGTTCTTCTTCACTTTCCATGGCGATGAAAAGGCCACTGTGAATGAAGATCAACCCTCCCGGTCCTGCAAAGGCATTGTATTGTGATTCTTTGATAACATAAAAGTGATAGTCGAACGGCTGTGGCGGAATCTTTTCCATGATCCGCTGACCCACCCTGTTCACATAGTCTGTGATCAGCGGGTCATTGATCACTTCAAAATAGGAGAATACCGCTTCCTTGAATTCTTCGGACATCTCCTTTTCTTTCTTGGTGGTAATGGCATACGCCTGGTGAGGGATCAGCGTTGAGAGCATTATCGCCACCATTATATGGACCAGGGAGGATTTTCTGTAGAATCTCATAGTTGTCTCTCTCTCTTTGACAGTTTTACTTGTAAATAGGTGAATTTATTGAATATGATTCACAAGACTGCCCTAATTATACATTATACCACACGCTATAGGCAACCATTTTCGATGAAATGAATGGGAGGGACATGAGAAGGCAGAATGGCGTATCTATCTTGGGGACAGGTAGCACGAGTTCATCAGATGGGAGCGAAAGGCGCAGGCCGGTCGTTGAAGAAACAACGTCGATCCGTTGGGGTTTCGTGGCTGGGTTGCGGCTATAGGCGATCTCGCGATTAAACGGCAATGAAATGTCATGGCACTCAACCGTGATGAACTCGTAAAAAGTGTAACCGATGGCTAAGTAGAAATCTTCATATACAAGGCATAGTGGTTGGCCAGGCGTGAAGGCATACCTGCCGTATGTCGAACGTCTAGCCAAACGCTATAACGCCGTAGATGGAGACTTTTTACGACGCCATCAACCGTGAGACGACTGACGTAATGAGCAGCGCAACCGATCAACCAACACCGAGATTTCAAGGGCTATCTTCCCAGTATCCGGTTTTGCAGCCAGGGCGACTTGTGAATGGTGCCATCTACTGCCGATAGGTCCGTCTCAGACCTGGAACCTGTTCGCTCCGATATACCGGTAGCAGCGGGGCAGGTACCGTCGATGCGATAGGCCAGAGCAGCGGCCAATCGTCCTTCATCAGGATCTGCGAATGCATGGGTAAAGTCGTCAGCAACCGAGCAGCCCGGGACTTCTGTTCCCCTCAGGCTGGCGTTGCTGGGTGAAAACCCATCCGTGTAGTCACCAAAATCTTTTGCATTTACACCCCTGAAATTGATCGAAAAATACGTTGTGCCACAATTGTCAAACGCGTAGAAACCGTATGGTTTGCCGCAGGTCGTCGAACCAATCTGGATGACTTCAACATCAATGCCGCGAAGGCTGTTGATAACCGATTCGCTTGCGGAACAAGTATCTGGACCCGTCAGGATATAGACACGCGTCAAGTCAAGACTTGGCAGGGCCGCACCTTCGGTCACCGAGAAACCGAGCGTCTCATCTATAAATGGCCATGGGGTGAGAAGCGCACCGGTCACGGGGTCGTATACGGTGTGTTTGTCATTGAATTGGAGCGCTTCGAAGGTCTCGCCCGCAGTCTGGGCAGGGCCGGCAATCATATAGGCGAGTTGGTCTGCGATAGCGAGGAATCCGCCACCGTTATACCGTAGGTCAAGGACAAGATCGGTGATGTCGGCCGCCTTCAATTCGTTGACCGCGTCGATCAATAGCCCCTCCGCCGTTGCTACATGGTCGTTGAAAAGCATGTAACCCACCGTTCCGGATGCCGTGTCTATGGTATCCACATGCTGCACTGGCACTGATGTCACTTCTGCCGACACCATCGTGAAGGAACGTGTGGTGGCCGATCCGAGGTCCTGAACCACGAAGTCGTGGCTCTCGCCCGCTTCCAACGGGGATAGAGCGGCATTTACCGCATCGATCTCGTTGTTGTCGATGGTATTTACGATATCAATCCCGTCAATCTCCAGCAACGTGGCACCACGGGACAGATTTGCAGAGTCGGTCGTTGCAGGTGAGCCCGGATCGGTATAGGCAACGACGGCCTCGCGCGGTACAGATTGTTTGAGGATTGCAAACCATACGCCATAACCGATCAGTACCCCCGACTGGGCAAAACTCTGGTATTCCGCGGTATCAATGGTGAAGTGAAACTTGTCCTTGGGGTTACCCGAGGGCGTTGTTGCGATTGTCTTGAGCAAATCAAAATACGCCAGGGTTGTGTAGTCAGCCGGATCACGGTCGGTTATCTCGTCATACCACAGATAGAGATCATTGCTCCAGGACCGTAGCCAGTCGTTTTCATCAACTGTGGAACCCTCCTCATCCGGATATGGCAGGCCGGTGAAGGGATCGGTGCCGCTTCGCGGCGCGTCGCATAGCGCCTCGAAATTTGATGCATCAGTAAATTGGCCGGAAACCCAGTTGCTTGAGCCCGGCGCCATCGTTGTGGTGGTTGTGCTCGTCGTAGTCGTAGTGGTGGTCGTTGAGGTCGTCGTTGTTGTTGTCGTGGACGGGGTTCCCCCTCCGCCCCCTCCGCCGCCACACGCAGCAAAAGAGAAGATGGTCAGGACGACTAAGGTGGGAAAGCGATAGCCCCTGGACAAGTGCTTCAAGTCGTTCATTTCCTTCTCCTCATTTATGGAATATTGATCCGGCGATAGTGAAATACGAACCTGGTTCTATGCCGCCACAGTAACGGATAGCCCTGCATACTGAGACGGGATCGGCTCACATCCAAAAGTGCCCCTTGGCATGGACCTGCGCGGTACAAGAGAAATCAGGAGTATTCGAGAAACACTAATACCAGAACGGCAGCTTTTGTCAACATAGAAAATATTCGTATATAATGCGGATTCAAACACAGTGGTGTGAATGCTCATTGGTGGGAGGATCGATGCCGGAGAGATATCATGGAACCGCTTATGATTACCGCATCGGCCCATTTCCCCGGTGAATCTTCAGCAGCTGTTTCATCTTCAATTTTCCTGACCCATTCGGCCAGTACCTCGACACTGTGGTAGTGTTTCCCCCCGGTTGGTCGGCGCCAGTCTCAAGCGCTTTCACTTTCTGCCCAATTTCCTGGGCTTCTCCGAGCTAACAACTCCCTTCGATAGACTTCGGCCCGTGAGAGCTTCCCTGCAGTAACTGCGATGGCGAGGCTGTCGTATTCAACCAGAATCCAACCTGCCCCATATGCCGGGATCAGATCAACTGCCAAATACCTTATTAAGTTTCTGCTCAACAGCCTCAGCGGTAAACGGCTTGACAACGTAGCTGCTCACACCTGCCTTGACAGCCGCCAAGATATGCTCTTTCTGTGCTTCTGCCGTCACCATCACAAACGGGATGTTCTTCAGCTCGTCATCGGCTCTGACCGCCTTCAGCAGGTCAATGCCCGGCATTTCCGGCATATTCCAGTCACACAGGACAAGATCGACGGCTTCCTTCTTCAACAGCCTCAGGGCCACATTGCCGTCATCTGCCTCGCGGATATTCGTGAACCCGATCTGCCTGAGAACGCTCTTTAAGATGCGCCGCATCGTTGCGAAATCATCTACAATAAGGATCTTCATTTCTAGATTCATGAGAGTTTCGCCTCTCTTCTGGTGCTGGTAGTCAGGGGCATACAAATTACAGTTCTGCTAGAAGCTCATCTATTCTCGCCTGGTCAAGTCGCTCTCCGTGGAATCGGCCAATTCGCTCCTGAAATAGTCGAGCAGCTCCACCATCTCATTGTCTGAGAGTTTGATGTCAACAATCTTGGCCATGCGCTTCCTGATTTCATCTTCCATGCTGATACACCATTTTCAGGTTAACAATCGGATCCCCATTTCGAATCTCCATAGTCGATAAGCTGCGCTAGTGGGCTATCATTTGGAGCACTGTTCTCCCGACATCTTTGAGAGGCACAGTTTTCTCAACGGCACCCATTTTGATGGCTTCCTTGGACATTCCAAAAACGATGCAGCTCTTTTCATCCTGTGCAACGGTTCGTGCGCCGGCCTCTTTCATTTTCAGCAACCCCCGGGCGCCATCTGCACCCATACCGGTTAAGATGACCCCCGCAGCATTGCTCCCGGCATATTCGGCCACGGAATGAAACAGCACATCCACCGCCGGCCTCTGGTGGTGGACGAGTGGGCCTTTCTTGACCCGGACATGATGCCTGGCTCCACTCCTTCTAAACAGCATATGGTAGTTACCTGGTGCGATAAGCGCCGTTCCGTTGACCAGCGAATCGCCATCAGCGGCCTCCTTTACATCAATCACACTCAACTTGTTGAGCCTTTCGGCAAGAGAGGTGGTGAAATGTGCCGGCATGTGCTGAACCACCACAATCCCGGGTGCGTTCGGGGGCATCTCCGTCAGCACTACCCTCAATGCTTCCGTTCCCCCCGTCGATGCGCCGATGGCGATGACCTTGTTGGTTGTCTCGGATAGGGACTTTGGCGAGATCTTGTTCTCAGCACCCTTATCGTTTGGGCCTCCCCCTTTGGCTGCCACCTTGATTCTTGCCACCGTCCTGATCTTGTCAATCAGCTGAACGCTCATCTCTCCGACCGAATAGGCGCTCGAGGGTTTTGAGATGACTTCCAGGGCACCGAGGGAAAGGGCTTCCATCGCCAGCTTGCCGCCGTTGTTGGTCAGCGAACTGACAATAATCACAGGCAGAGGATAGTGTCGCATCAGTTTCTTGAGAAATGTGATGCCGTCCATCCGCGGCATTTCGATATCCAGGGTAACCACATCAGGTTTCAGTTGTACAATCTTATCCCTTGCAGTGTAGGGATCCGGAGCCGTGCCAACCACCTCGATATCGTCTTCCCTGGAAAGCTCTTCCCGGAAGACCTTCCGGACGACAGCCGAATCATCAACAATTAAGACTTTAATCCGATGTTCCATGGTTCTCCATATTGGATCACTTTAGACGCCGGTTCGGCTCTGCTCAAGTGATCGTGAGTCCCGCCAGCAAACGGTTATCCGCAGTCTCAAGAAACAGAATGCTCCCTTCAGCATCTCCGAGAAGGTCGGCGGAAACGGCATCCGTATCGGCAATCTCCGGAATGTCCAGATGAAAGGCGCCGGACTCGTCGCAGAGGGCAAGCATGCGCCCACCGATCATGTTCAGGGCCTCTTTCACCGTATCGACAACCTGTTCCCTCTGCAACGCTTCTTCCTCTATCCCGAGGAAATTGGCCGCCATTTCCGCGCCGCCCTGATCCGGGACAAGAACATAACATGTGCCGGTGATGGGGCCGCTGAACCCGAGTCTTGCACCGAGGTGATGCGGATCTTCGGACAACCACTCCTTCAGATCATGATGACTGTCATCAATCTGTACCGGTTGAAAGAACATCGTTTCCAGCACGTCAGAAATCGCCGTCTTCAAATTCGTCAACAGGACCTCTTTCAGCATCTTCTGTTTCTCCCAGTATATCACTCAGCGTTCGCTTCACGTCTTCAGGTAAGAATGGTTTCTTGATATACCCACTGGCACCCAACTCCATTGATTCCTGTACCCTCTCCTCTCTGCCTTCGGTGGTAACCATCACCACCGGGATCGAACCTAGCACTGGATCGGTTTTCATCTCAGCGACCAATTCCATGCCGTTCATGTTGGGCATATTGATGTCAGTGAGGACGATGTCCACCCATTGGTTCTTAAGTACCGTGAGTGCCTGTCTGCCATCTCCGGCCTCCCAATACTCACCCACATTGAATCCGGACACCTTTATGGATCGTTTGATAACGGCTCTCATGGATGCAGAATCGTCAACAATCAGCACATTGAATGCCATTTAGTTGTTACCTCCTGATAGATCTATCAGTTCCTCGACGCTCGTTAGTTTTACCCGGAAATCGACAATGATGTTCTGAAAATCGTTCTCCGTGATGCGCAACCGATCCACAATATCCTGATAGTATCGATAGGCGAGACCATCGGAGCCCACCCCAATGCCGATCATCATGCAGATGGTATCAGCCAGGTAAACCACATCGACCGACACGTCATCGGTACCGGCGCTTTTCGGATCGTGATGATACCGGATAATGTCTCTCATTTCAGGGCTGAAATTCCATCGTTCAGCTATTTTTGCCCCCAGTTCTGCATGATCAATCCCTACAACCTTCTTTTCCGCCTCAATAAATGACAGGCCGTCGTCCTGCACGTGCGTGATGATACGACCCAATGCGTCCTTTACATGCGCGTTTAGTACGACTTTTCCGATGTCTTTCAGAAGCGCCGATGTAAACAGATGGGGGGTGTTCTTGATATGCTTTTTCTCCGCGATATCCTGGGCAATCAGCGCGGAAGATACAGAATATCGCCACAACTCACCTTCTTCGAGATCATAGCCGCTTTGGGCCGCAGCGAAATTGCTTGCGCTGTGACCCATCACAATCAGGCTGGCGACTTTCTCTGTTCCCATATAGGCAACCGCCTGCCGAACGGATGATATCCTCTGGATAGGGCCAAAGAAAGAGGAATTGCAGATCTTGAGCAGGTTTGCCGTCATGCTCTGGTCATATTTGATGACATCGACAATCTCCCGCATGGTGCTGTCCGGGTTGTAGAGCATTGCCATGGCCTTGCTGGCCATGGGCGAAACCGGCTTTAGCATGTCGATCTCATCGAGAATCCGTTCTATTTCCATGATATTGCTTTCACCCCTGCACCTGATACCTTCAGGGTCGCTTCGCCGCCTTTGATGGCAAGCTTCAGTGTTCGGTTAACGGCTCCCCCTACATCCTCATAGTCGATCATGACATTGTTTTTCCAGAACATCTTCCTGACAAGGGCATGGTTCCGTTTCCCGATATTAAACAGCCCATTCTGGTCGAGTATCTGGGAGCCGCCGGCAACAATGATCTTGATGCGGTTCTTCTTGGCCCCCAACCCATATGCACTCTTGAAAAGGAGCGGTATTCCCGTGTCACCAAACATGCAAGGGTTCTTTTCCGCCCTTCCTTTGTCCAGGCTGGATTCAGGCAACATATAATGCAGAATGCCCCCTACACCGGCCATCGGATCGTATATACCGACAGCGATGCATGAACCCAGCGAGTAGGTGGCCAGGACGACCTCCGGATCGTCACTTACCTTCATATCTCCAACACCGATAACCAGATCCATTATGCTTCCATCGAGGCCATACTGTTGATTCCGGCAACATCTAGAATAAGGCCGACCTTTCCATCTCCCATGATGGTCGATCCGGCAATTCCCTCTATGCCCTTAAGCCATCCACCGAGATTCTTGATTACGATCTCTTCCCGGCTGACCAGTTCATCGACCAGCAGGCACATGGCTCTATCCTGACTCTCCACAACCACTATGAGTCTCTCCCAGGGCGCCTTGTCTGTATCACTTGATCCGTTGCCAT
>JAZFSW010000551.1:0-3411 GCA_036446375.1 Desulfobacterales bacterium
TCGGTCATGCCACCCGTTCGATAGACGAATGCATAGATCTGGCTAAAACGGATGTGGGTGTACTCCTCTCGCTCTTGGATGCACGCTTTATCGCCGGCATGTCCCGACTGCATCTGCTATTGATGGATAGGCTTCGGGAGAGCATTTCAGGCAAGCAATCCGTTTTCCTCATGAACTGGATTTTCGAAAACAGCCAGACCCGTCACCGGCGATTCGGTGATTCGACGTATCTGCTTGAGCCCAATCTGAAAGAAGGCCAGGGGGGATTAAGGGACTATCATGCCATGATCTGGGTCGCCCGGATCAAATCCAATGCGCTGCGCTTTGAGGACTTTGAGTCCCATGGCTACCTGACACACGATGAGTTGTACCAGCTGAGGGAAGCCCTGGAGTTTATCTGGTATGTGCGAAACCATCTGCACCATCTAGCGGGCAGACGATCCGATCAGCTTCACTTCGAGCATCAGATCCGACTGGCAAAAGCGCTAAAGTATCAGAAAGCCGAGGGCCAGCAGCCGGTGGAACGATTCCTGGGAAAGCTTCATGGCCAGATGGAATTCATCAAACAACAACATCTGGTCTTTTTCTACGAGCAGGGCTACCTGAAACCGCCAAAGGACACGAAGACACCACGCAAACAGACGCGGGCCAAGGGGTTGGAAATCAACAGGGACGGTGTTCTTGGCTTCACTGTTCCCGAAGTGATTGCGGACAATCCGGGTCTACTCCTGAAAATCTTTGAAGAAAGCGCCCGTCTGAATATCCCGCTGTCGGCAGATGCCGGACGATCAGTGAGAGAATTCGGGCACCTGGTGGATGGGACATTCGCTACCTCCCCATCGACGATCCGGTCTTTTGAGCGTATCCTGGTTACACCAACGACGCTGTTTAACGTGCTTGATGAAATGCTCAGCACCGGGCTTCTTGTCCGGTTAATACCGGAAATGCAAGGGATCGTTGACCGCATTCAATACAATGAATACCATCTTTATCCGGTTGATAAGCATTCCCTGCGGGCGGTGCGAACCATCCAGCGTTTCGATTCCACAGAACAGAGGGAAAAAGATCCCCTGGCTGCCGACCTATATAGAGACCTGAAATACCCGAAGCTGCTGCTCTGGGCAGCCCTTTTGCACGATATCGGAAAGGGAGCATCCCGCGAGGATCATGCCCAAAAAGGCGCTGAGATGGCCCCGTCTATTCTGGCCGACAGGGGGTTCAAAAAAAGGGAGACAGGCACCATTTCCTTTCTTGTCAGAGAACATCTCCTGCTGGCAAAAACGGCGACACGACGTGATATCAACGATGAGGAAATCGCCATTTTATGCGCCCGGATCATACAGGATCCGGAGCGCTTAACAATGCTCTATCTTCTCACCATCGCCGACGCCCAGGCTACGGGGCCAAAAGCGTGGAGTGACTGGACGGCTACGCTGTTGAGGACCTTGTTCCTCAAAATTCTCGGTGTTCTCGAAAAGGGTGAGCTCGCATCACGGAAGGCTGTTAAAACTGTGGAAAAGAAGAAGGCCCGGGTGCTCGCGGCTCTTGCCGGCAAGGAACTGGGGCATCATAAAGCACTGGTCGACGCCCTGTCACCACGATACCTGCTTTATGTATCGGCAAAGGAAATGCTGGGTCACATCGCCCTATATAACCGCCTTGAAGATAAGGATTTCGTGTGGGAGATCGCCGAATCCTCCGACTCAAGCACGCGCACGGTTACCCTCTGCGCAAAAGATAGGCCCGGCACCTTTTCAAAAATCGCCGGCGTATTCACACTGCACAATGTCGATATCCTTGATTGCCAGGTCTATACATGGCGCAACAACATCGCACTGGATATCTTTGAAGTAACGCCACCCCCAGACCCGATATTTGAAAAGGAAAGCTGGCAGCGTGCAGAAACGGACCTATTGTCGGCCCTGTCAGGCGACCTGGATCTGGGAACCGCACTGGCCGAAAAACTAGCCTACTACCGGTGGTCAACCCATCCTAACGGGGTGATGAAAGCCCCCCAGATCATCGTCGATAATAACAATTCGAGCTTTTTTACAATCATCGATGTATTCACATATGACGCTCCCGGCTTGCTGTATGGTATCACAGATGCCCTTTACAAATGCGGACTTGATATCTGGATCGCCAAAATCGGCACCAAGATTGACCAGGTGGTCGATGTCTTTTATGTGAGGGATTTTAGCGGACAAAAGATCGATTCACCGGATAAGGTGGCCGAGATAAAAGCCGCCATCGAACAGGTATTGCCGGGCATCGCTCCAGGACTCGACAAATAGTAAGCATCCGCAGAGGGTTGCATCCTAATGCAAACCCATGTATACATGGACCCGCATATGAATGGATATTGGAACAGGAGAAAACGATGAAGAAGATCGAAGCGATTATAAAACCCTTCAAGCTTGATGATGTAAAAGAGGCCCTGAATGATATCGGCATTCAAGGGATGACGGTATCTGAAGTAAAAGGATATGGCCGGCAGAAAGGTCACAAGGAAATCTACCGTGGCGCTGAATATGTCGTTGATTTCATACCCAAGCTCAAACTGGAAGTCGTTGTGGATTCATCCAGAGTAGAAGAGGTAATAGAGACAATCGCGAACGCGTCAAATACCGGAAAACTGGGCGATGGGAAGATTTTTGTCCTCCCCGTGGACCAGGCCATTCGGGTCCGTACCGGGGAAAAGGGGAAAGACGCTTTGTAGTTTCCGGTCCGGCAGCATTAAGACCGGCTCTCTGAATCCATAAGAAAAACATCCATAAAAACATCTTGACACATCAGATTCCATATTGTAGATGGATACGCAAATCAGGATGAAGATGGAGATATCCGATGGTACAAGGGGTTTCAGGCAGCTCATTTTATTATTTTCGGTACTATTTTAACAGTACCGGTCTGCCTGGGGCACGCTAGCACCACCACAAAACAAGCGATCAAAGCCGTGGACAGACTCAGAAGCCCACGGTTTTTTATAAGGCCGTGGAGCTTAAAAGCTTCCCGGCCTTTTTGATTGCACAACAGTTTTTCATTGCTCAACAGAGGAGGATCCACTATGACCATTTTAGGCAAGAGAATCAGGATGGAGCGTATCATCAATCGAAATACCGGCCGGACCGTGATCGTACCCATGGACCACGGTATCTCGGTCGGTCCCATTGATGGTCTCAAGGACATGAAGAGCGCCATTCAGCAGGTAGCAGAGGGCGGCGCAAATGCCATCGTAGAGCACAAGGGTCTCGTGAGCGGAGGACACCGCGGCAAAGGCCAGGACATCGGCCTGATTATCCACCTGTCCGCATCTACCAGTCTTTCCCCCAATCCTCATGCCAAAACGCTGGTATGTTCCGTCGAAGAGGCGATCAAGCTCGGAGCCGATGCGATATCGATCCACGTAAA
>JAZFSW010000552.1:0-4392 GCA_036446375.1 Desulfobacterales bacterium
GTTATTCTCGGGCTGTATGCCCTTATTATATGGCGGGGGATCGGTATTGCGAATCAGTCCAAGGATTATTTTGGCGCCCTGCTTGCCGGTGGAATTACCGTATCTCTCGGTCTTCAGGTTTGCGTGAATATGGGGGTAACCCTCGGTCTTTTACCCACAAAGGGGTTGACCCTGCCGTTTCTGAGTTATGGAGGAACCTCTCTTTTGATGAGCATGGCCGCTATCGGCGTCTTGATGAATATCAGTGCGTCGAGAGCCAGATGACATTCCCACCCCTTGGCATAGTGATCGCCGGCGGGGGAACCGGGGGGCACCTGAATCCGGGTATTGCCATTGCCCAGGAATTCATGGAACGGAACCAGGGTAACCGGCTCCTCTTTATCGGTACCAATCGTCCCCTGGAAGTGTCTTTGCTGGCCAAGGCCGGATTTGAACACCGATGGATAACGGCTGCGGGCATCAAGGGATTGGGGATACGGAAACAGGCCGGATCCTTTCTGAAAATACCCAGGGGGATCGTTGAGTCTATCCTGATGCTGAAAAGATTCAAACCGGATCTTGCGGTGGGCGTCGGTGGTTATTCGGCAGGGCCCGTCGTTCTCGGCGCCTGGTTGCTGGGAATCAGAACGGTTTTTCATGAGCAGAACTTCTTAACGGGGATGACCAATCGCATGCTAGCCCCTTTTGTCGATCGAATATATGTTTCTTTTGAGAAAACCGCGGCCGATTTTAACCGGAAGAAGGTTCGGGTTACCGGAAATCCGGTCCGGTCAGAAGTGTTGGCCTTGGTTGAGGACAACCGGTCCCTTGAAGCGCCCAGAACACGCTGCTTCACTGTTTTCATTACCGGGGGAAGTCAGGGCGCTCACGGGATAAATCAGGCAGTTATGCAAGCCCTGGAACACATCGATCATCCGGATGACTTCTATTTCATCCACCAGACCGGTTCTGAAGATGAAGCCATGGTTGCTGATGCCTATCGACGCAGAGGGATTCCGGGTCTCGTCCAATCGTTTTTTGATGACATGGCCGCGCAGTATCACAGGGCCGATCTGGTGGTCTGTAGGGCAGGGGCAACCACCATCGCCGAGGTGACGACGATCGGAAAGGCTGTCTTTTTTGTACCCCTGCCCTCTGCCGCCGACCAGCATCAGGTGCTCAATGCCCGGATGCTGAAGGACAGGGGCGCTGCCGATATGATTCTCGAAGAGGAGCTCAGCGGCAAATTACTCATGGGAAAAATCCAGTATTACGCGTCAAATCGTGATGCCCTTGATGCGATGGCCATGAAGGCGAGGGCTTTTGGGCGCCCAGCGGCGGCAGCCGATATCGTCGATGACTGCTACCGATTGCTCCACCCTATAAACGGATAGAGACAACAGATGTATCAGAAGAAATATCATATTCATTTTGTGGGCATCGGCGGCATCGGCATGAGCGGGATTGCAGAGCTGCTAATCAACCTGGGCTATGAGGTGTCCGGATCGGATATGAAAACATCCGAGATCACCCAGCGGCTGGCGGACCTTGGGGCAACGATCTATGATCACCACGCCGATACCCATATCGTGGGCTCGGATGTTGTGGTGACCTCGTCGGCTGTAGGCGCAGAAAACCTGGAGGTTGTGGCCGCACGACATGCTGCACTGCCGGTTATCCCCCGGGCGGAAATGCTTGCCGAACTGATGCGCCTGAAATACAGCGTTGCCGTTGCCGGTGCCCATGGCAAGACATCGACCACCTCGATTCTGGCCTCTGTGTTGAGCCACGGTGGTCTTGACCCGACAGTGGTTATCGGAGGGAAACTGAAAAGCTCGGCGATCAATGCACGTCTCGGGGGAGGGGATTTTATCGTTGCCGAGGCAGATGAATCTGATGGTTCATTCTTGAAAATGGCACCGACGATTGCCGTGGTTACCAATATCGATAGGGAACATCTCGATTTTTACAGGGATTTAGACGACATCAAGGATGTGTTTCTGAGGTTTCTGGATCGCGTGCCTTTCTATGGACTGGCGGTGCTTTGTCTGGACAATGAAGCGATCCAGGATCTCATTCCGAAATTGACGAAACGGTTCATCACATACGGCATGAGCACGCAGGCAGATCTCCAGGCGAAAAACCTGGTGTTTGATGGTTTGAAGAGCCTGTTTAGCGTCTACCACTTCAACAAGAAACTCGGGGATATTGTGTTGAATCTTGCTGGCGTTCATAATGTGAACAACGCCCTGGCCAGTATTGGCGTGGGCATCGAACTCGATATTCCTTTTGATGTCATCAAAGAGGCGTTGGAGACGCTGGAAGGCGTCCAGCGCCGGATGGAGATCAAGGGCGATGCCGGAGGGGTGACCGTCGTCGATGACTACGGCCATCATCCCACCGAGATTAAGTGCGCCTTACAGGCCGTAAAGGGCAGCTGGCCGGATCGGCGCATCGTCGTGGTCTTTCAGCCGCATCGATACACCCGGACCCGGGCGCTGTTTGATGAATTTACTCGGGCCTTTTACCAGACCGACGTGTTGATGGTCCTGCCGATCTATGCGGCCGGGGAACCGGAAATCGAGGGGATCGATAGTCGGGGGCTGGTTGAGGGCATCAAGCAGCACGGTCATCGGAAGGCTGCTTTTGCCGAAGACCCGGGGGAGCTTGCGGATCATCTATCCGACATATTGGTGCCGGACGATATTCTTCTGACGCTGGGTGCTGGCGATGTGTGGAAAGTAGGAGAGGCGGTATTGTCCCGGCTGGATTGCTGAGAGCCGTTTCTGATATGAAACATTCGCATATCTCACCGCCCGCTTCGCTCGAGACGCAGAGGGCGAAAAGATAACTAATTAATATTACACAAGAAGTCATTTTGAAACGATAATTGACTGGCCTATTGCTTTTCTCTGCGTGCTCTGCGGCTCTGCGGTGAAAGGTCAAAGTTTCTTTTTCGATCAGGCTGGCTATGGCTAAGCCAAGGGGTTGCTCGTATAGGGGTCACGAATGGGGGTCGGTTCTGTCGAGAAACAATGGCTTAGGCGACGTTTTGGAGAAGCGGTCACCTTTGAAGAACCCATGGCTCAACACACGTCGCTCGGGGTCGGAGGACCAGCAGAGGTCTTTGCAGTACCGGGAACCACAGAGGATCTGATCCGGATGATGCAGTGGATCCAGGAAGAAGGCCTTTCATATATGGTGATCGGCGGCGGCACGAATCTTCTGGTAAACGATGGGGGGATAGAAGGGGTTGTTATTTCACTGGTACGATGCCTCAAGGGCGTGTCATCGTCTGAAGGCGACAATGATCCTGCCGACATCACGGCGCTTGCCGGATCCCAAACCCTGGCCCTGTGCCGGTATGCCATCGATCGTGGTTTTGCCGGGATGAACTTTGCGCTCGGTATTCCCGGAACCATCGGGGGAGGTATTATGATGAATGCCGGCACATCGTACGGATCGATTGAAAGCGTGCTCAACCGGATAACGGTTCTTTGCCCCACCGGGGAAACAGAAGTTATCCGGAGAGAAGACCTTGAATTCGGCTACCGGTCCCTGACATGGGAGCGGCTGGAGGAAGCAGACGAAAAGGGTCCGCCTATCGTGATTTCGGGCAGTTTCTCCCTCTTGGCATCGGATTCGCAGACCTTGAAGGAAGAGGCACGGTCGATACTCAGGGAACGGGAACAGAAACAACCCATCCATCATCCGAGCGCCGGAAGTGTCTTCAAGAATCCTGCATCCGGTAAATCGGCGGGCGAACTCATTGAGATAGCCGGTCTCAAAGGCAAACGGATCGGTGGTGCGGAAGTATCCGAGCAGCATGCGAATTTCTTCATCAATCGTGGTCAAGCATCGGCAAGCGATTTTCTCACACTGATCGCTGTGGTTCAAGATGCCGTATCGACAGCCTTCGGTGTCGATCTGGAAACAGAGGTGACAATTGTCAGGTCGTAAACGAGTACGGAAGAATAGTTTCAAGGAACCGAAGCAAAAGCGGCGGGCTAAAATCAGCTGGCAGATCCTTGTCGGTTTGAAATTATCCGTGGCGGCGGTTTCCATACTTCTCTTGAGCTCGACATTTATTCTGGGCTATGACTTTCTCACCCAGCTGGACTATTTCAAAACCGATCGAATTGAGGTTGAAGGGATCAAACAGTTGACCCGGGAAGCCGTCATCGATCAGGCACAGATAACCAGAGGGGTCAATATCCTTTCCATCAATCTTGCTACGACACGAAAGCGGCTACTCGCACACCCCCTGATCGCCGAAGCAGGCGTCCGGCGGGCATTTCCCTCCCGGATTCGACTTTCTATCAGGGAGCATGAGCCCTTGGCGATCCTTGACCTTGGCCGCCAATTCCTAATCAATACGCAGGGGAATGTATATAAGGAAAACAGTCCGGCCAA
>JAZFSW010000553.1:0-7214 GCA_036446375.1 Desulfobacterales bacterium
ATTGCCGATTCTGTGGCTATGGCCCGGCAGGATGCCACGCGTTCATCATCGTGCGACAACCCGACGTGCCCTTGATATGCACGCCTATCATTTCAGAAATCTAGTTTCATCTGCGTGGGTTTGATGTTGGACGAATCGTTGTTTCGAGCAGAATTAACCTGCTTTGACACCGGGTGGCTGACAAAATCTGTGTGAAAGCCGCTTGTTATAATATTCTCCAAGACCGAGGAACCATCATTGCCATCGTCAAGCCAGGGCGCATAGACGTCGGGTCTAAGGATCACCGGCATTCGGTGATGTATATCCCGCATCGAATCGCTGGCTTCAGTGGTGATAATCGTGCATGACTGATAGATCGAATCCGTATCGTCCTTCGGGTTCCACATCTCCCAGAGGCCGGCAAAGGCAAAGGGTGTATCGTCGGGCAGCTTTACAAAAACGGGCTGTTTCTGTCCCTTTTTCCCTTTCCATTCAAAGAACCCATCTGCCGGGATGAGACAGCGCCGTTTCTTGAAGGCGTTTCGGAAGCTGGGTTTGGTTGCTACGGTTTCCGCTCTGGCGTTGATCAACCGGGTACCCATTGAAACGTCCTTTGCCCAGAAGGGCACCAGTCCCCAGTGGAACATATCCAGCCAGTTCTCCTTATCACGGTTAACGATAGCGAGAACTTCCTGAGAGGGTGCAACATTGTAATTCTCTGTAACGTCGCATGCTGCTTTATCGATAGGAAAATGGGCTTTGAGTTGCTCGAGACTTCGGAACCCAACAAATCTTCCACACATGATGTTCCTCCTCTGCGAAACAAGATCGTCTACTTGTATGGTTTTTCCCCCGTCTCTAACCAATGCAGACAGTCCGGTGCGAGGATCTTTTCTGTGGTCTGTCTATAAAGCTGGAGATCGTCTTCATTGAGTATATCTTTCCATCGGCCGTTGGTACCTTTGTAGAAGAACGCATTGGCCCCACCCTTGAACATGGACGAGTCTGAATCTTCTCCGCTGTCCGCTGCCACAATCTTGCGTTTCACGTTGGAAAGAGTCGTGTCTTCAACCGCCCGCTCCACAAGTTCATCTGTCACATCCAGCTCGGCGAAACTGGCGATCTCACGTACCGCACCCTCCAGATCAGCCAGCATGTTGTTATAGTGAAGGAAATGGAAATTGGGAAGGTGTTTGTAATCCCAATAGGTCTGGGTGTGATGCAGGTTTGACCAGAAAGGATAGCCTTCCGACTCCCATTCAAACCAGCCTCTGGCTATCCAGTCCGGCCAGAACTCTCTGGGATCGTCCGGACACACCGGAAACGATGGGCCCATCAGTTTCTTCGGGTCGTTAATGTCCTGATAGAATTGTTTCGTATAGTTCCAGTAGTGATTGAATAGCGACATAAACACATCACGGGGATCTCTGCCAACGATGATGTATTTCACATTTTCGTAATAGGGTAACCCGTCCAGGGGAAGATGGCTCTTGAGAATCCGCCGCCCCTTGAGCCCCGCCATCCAGCTGCCCAGATCGTCCCGGCTGATGGGGTGGAAGTAGGCATCCGGCCATGGTGTTACGCTGCCCAGTTCGGGCATTGGATCTTGATTCCCGTATATGAGTATGTGGAGAATCATCTGAGTCCAGGTCGTACCTGATTTGTAGGCCGTTGAGACAATCACATCGTTGTCCCGCGGTGTATATAGTTCCCATCGGGTCGAATCCAAATGATGGTTCTGATAGACTCTGGTCATTTCCGGTAGGGTTGATTTCATTAGCTAACCTTTACGGGGTGCAGAACTCCGGCACGGACGACGGCCCACGTTTGATGGAGCCGCTGCTTGGAATCGCTCATTTGCCCGGCCCTTTCTTTATGATTTGGTAGCCACTCACATAGCTGCCTTCGGAGGTATGAGTCCAGTTCCACTGCACCTCCTCGTCCTCTGCAAGCAGCACGTTTGAGATCATTGCCGGGGCTCCTTGGAACGACGGTTCAGGTGCTTCGACCGATCGCTTTGATTCTTGTGTCATCTTTCGCGCTCCTCTACTCCATGGTCTGACGTAATGCTGCGGGGCAGCAATGGGAACAGGGCCTTGCCAAGAGGGCCCAATGGCAAACGGTACCGCTCTGGCTGTCACCTGAGCGAACAGGATATTCGGTTTTACTTTTGGGTCAGTCTTGGCATGTGAAGGGTAATTGGTATATACTCTCTAAAGTGAATGAAATCGTTATCCGTCGTGAATATGGGCATGTTGTACCTTGTTGAAACAGCACAAATCAAGAAATCCGTATTTGAACCTTGAATGCCTTTGCCGCGAAGGAGATTGAAATACTCTGCAGCCAATCCAAAGTCATCTGCGACAAGAGACAAATCAGGAAAAGCAGCCAGTGTTTTCTTGAGCCTCGTAAACTGCAGCTTCTTTTTCACCCCTGAAAGTATCTCTTGGCGAATTGGACCCATCAGTTGGACCCTTACTTCTTCGATCAATTCTTGGAACTCAATGATTTCGACACTGGAACCAGGCTGTTTTTTCCTACGGAGTGCCAAAGACCAGATACAAGTGTCGACCAATACCCTCATTTGACCTTCCGTTGTACCTTATAATTGTAGTCGGTTTCGTATTCTACCGTTCCAAATAGCCCTATAATCTCCACTTGTTTCCGCCTTTGAATGTACTCATGGAGCGCTTCTGTAACCACTCCTTTCTTTGTACGATGTTGTCCAAGTATAAGGGCTTCTTCGATCAATTTGTCGTCGATTGCCAGATTCGTGGGCATAATTTCCCTCCTTTTCTTACACATTAGACCACACCATATCATGTGTGGTTTTGGGAGGCAATAGGTAGATTTGTCCTTTTCGTATATCGTGCAAGGAACAGGCAGGGGCTCTGCTGTAGCCGCAGAGAAAGTAAACAGAAACCATTCGTGTCGCGTAGGAACGGTCCTTCGATGAGATTCTAAACAGCTTCTGAGCCATTTGCCAGAACTGCCAACACTGGAATTTCTGGGAAACGGTTATGAATTGCCGCGCGTGGGCCTTTGTGGTAAGAGTATCGTCTATTGACCCTGATGTTGCATTGGAATTCACCTTGACGTCCGGGGAAGGGGCGAACACGAGGGCTAGCAGCAGAATACTCACATGATTTAGAATTCACAAGGGGTGAATTCCTGTGCAGCATCACAACTGCACCGTATCGTATTGAAATGCGAAGCATTTCTCACAATTCATAGGCAACTATATGCAGCGTTGAGGTTAACACGTAGCATGGATCGTCCCTGAAAGCGTTGAATGATCCTGAGGGTCCAGGCAGACAAAGATTCGAGGTGTCAGCAGAATCCCCGCTACTCTCTCCGACAGGCTCAGACTCTAACGGCTAGCTGGGGGAGTGGAACGCACGGGATACCGGATTGCAGATGGAGGTACCACCTCATGAAATTCATGAAGAAGTATGAGAAAGATCTCACATTTGTCAATTTTGCAGCGCTCTTTTCAGTTGCTGTTTGTATCGTTGCTGGTGTTGTCAGCTATCGTGCACATACAGCGTCGCAAAGGACTGAAGGAATGGCCATGCATAGAATTGACGCCCTACAAGAAAAACTCGGTGGGCTCGAGAGCCGCATCGCAAGACTCGCCGAAAACAGGATCGGGTCTGCAGGCCTGACCATGCCGATTGTCAATCAAGAAGGAGCTGTCAAGAGCGGCAAGCGGAAGGATATGTCGGGGGGCGCCTATCAGGATGAATTGGAGCGCTTGAAACAGATCGTGGATGCAGCAGGACTTGAGAAGTTGACTGAAGAGGGAAATGTGGACCTTTCATTCCTCAAAGATATGTCTGACAGGAGATCCGGGAGGTTGAAAATGATGTCTTATCGCCAGGATCTTCTGAAAAAAAACGAGCAATACCATGCCGCCGATGCCGACCAGTACGATGAGGGGCTAAGTGCCATGTACAAACGAGCACGTTTTCGTCGCGGTGATGATCCCGACGCCAAGGACCGCATAGACGCGTTTGATGAGATGCTGGAAAAGTATCCGGATGCTTACGCTACGGCATCGCTCATTGCCGAACGCGCACTGCTGGGTACTTTGAAAAGAGACAGCCAGCAGGTAGAGCAGTATTACGGTAAGCTGGTTTCAGGTGAACACGGCGATTTTCCAAATATAATTACCAATCAGGGCATGGAAGCCCTCCCGGCCATCGAGACGTACCTTGCACGCCAGTATATCCGGGACGGGCGAACCGCAGATGCAGAAACGCTGATCGATTCTCTCGAGCAAAACTATGCTAACAGCCTTATCTTCACCGGAAGACGCGGCCGATCCGGGGCCCCATACCAACCGATTTCAAATATCATACCGCAATTGCGCTCCCTGCTTGACAGGTAGCCATAGCGGCACGCGGAAACCCTATATGCTTCATTTTAGCGCCCTGCCCTGATTACCATCACGCGGCATTTTGACAATGCGCTGATTTTCCGCTATAGGGTACTTTCCTGAAATTACGACCTATTACCAAGGAGAACACCATGGCAAAAAAACGCGGTAAGACCGAGGAGGATTTCGCCTGGGAAAATCGGGTCCTGTGTGCAGATGGCAATTGTATCGGGGTCATTGGCACCGATGGGGTCTGCAAAGAATGCGGAAAACCGCTGGACCCCACACAGGAAAAGGCTCAGTCACATGATGATCCTGAAACGGAAGCAGACGCACCGGCGCAATCCACCGGGAGTCCGGAGGAAGGTGAGGAGATCACCGAATCCGAAGTGAAAGCAGATGAACCCGGAGAAACCGAAACCGATGACGACTGGGAAAATCGAACCCTGTGTAGCGATGAAGGCTGTATCGGCATCATCGGAACCGACGGGCTCTGCAAAGAGTGCAGTCAACCCTATCAGCAGACATAGCCGCTAACAAGCGGCGCCTCTCGCCAAAAGAATGGCAAGTCTGATCGTAAAAGAAACTGAATAAGAAGCGCATTTCTCTGAAATGCTTGGGTCCTCTCGCAAAGGCGCAAAGACGCAAAGAAAAGACTTTGGATATTAATGTTCTACCTCTGTGAGCTCTGTGAGAGGTAGAAATGTAGTTTCATACAATTGCCCTGCTCCGGCTGTTTCCAGGGCAAACACACGTGAAGAGGCCGGTACCGCTATCCCTTGCGTGGCGCCCATCGCCGGAGGCGACTTCCAGTGCCTTCTCCCTTTTGCCTTATGCCTATTCCCTCTTCCCTTCTCCCTACCCCAGATAGCCCAATTCATCCTCAAATGCCGTGAAGAGGTTCTTCATCTGCTCTGAAACATCATCGAATTTTTGGCTGATATCTTCCCGGAAATCAATGTGGATCCGATCGATCTTCTTCCCGATCTCACTTAATATCCTACCCCGTTTCTCCCACAGCGCTACGACCTGCTGGACACCCTCCAGATAGTTGTCTCTGGCAAGCGCTGCATGCGTGGCGATCTGTTCCCGAAGGGCAGCATAGCTCTCCTCGAGGGCAACAGAGACATTCTCTACCTTTAAGGTCTCGCGGGTAATGGTATAGTAGTGGTGCCCGATAACACTAAGAGCAACCGCCTCACTGAAACTTTTCCGATGCTTAACCATATTTCTTGTAATGAATTTCAGGTACTGGAAACCGTAGGGGGTAAACGTCTGGAAGAACATCGACTTGGCACAGGTCCGCATCTCATCCCAGTGAATATCTCGCCGGTAAAAGGGCGTGTCACCTATGCTGTCAAGGAGTGTATTGCAGCGGGCAAAGTAATTCTTCATGTTCGAATCATATATCGCAGCAAGAACCTTCTTGTAGCCTTCTCTGAGTTGATCGGGAGCCATCCGGGTCACGAAATTGGTTTCCATACTATGGGTATTGTTTCCTTCGGTCATCCCCACCAATCGTCCCTCCTTTGCCAGTCGGGTAGAAAGCTCGGTTCCGGGAAGTACGATTAGCAGACCGACCATGGCCCGGGGAATGCCTGTTTCCTGGATAAAGGAGATCTGGCGCTCAAAGATATCATCCTCATCACTGTCGAATCCCAGGATAAAGCCTGCCATCACGCCGATACCATAGCTTTGAATCGTGCGTATCGCCTCTTTCATGTCGATTTTCAGGTTTTGAATTTTGTGGGTCTCCTCAAGTCCCCGGGAAGAAGGCGTCTCGACACCGATAAACACTTCATTGAACCCGGCATCTCTCATCAATGACAGCAATCGGTGATCGTCTGCCATGTTGATACTTGCCTCGGTAAAGAACCGGAAGATATAATCATGGTCCCTGTGCCAATCGATCAATGCCGGCAGCAGCTCCTTTTTGACCCGGCGTTTGTTTCCGATGAAATTGTCATCGACAATAAACACGGCCCCTTGCCAACCCAGCGCATGCAATGCGTCAAGCTCGGCAAGGAAATGGTCCGGATGCTTCACCCTTGGCTTGTTTCCGTATACCGCCCAGATATCACAAAACTCACACTTAAAGGGACACCCCCGAGAGTATTGAACGGCCATGGAGGCATAAGATTTCAAATCAAGAAGATCGAACCGGGGGACAACGGTCCGCGAGAGATCCGGGCGAGGGGACGCGGGGTAGACGGCCCTGGCTTCACCCTTTTCCAGATCAGCGAGAACGTCCAGAAAGATATCTTCCACTTCCCCCAATACAAAATGGTCAACACCGGAAATCTCTTGGTGACTGGTGGTCGCATAAGGACCGCCAACGACAACGGGGGTCTCAATCCGGTTACAGGTTGCGATAACCTCCTGAAGGGATGTTTTCTGAACAATCATTGCAGACACAAAAACCGCATCGGCCCAGTGAACATCGTGGTCCTTCAACGGCTCGATATTCATGTCCACCAGTTTCAGTTGATATCGTTGGGGGAAGAGCGCCGCCACGGTAATCAGGCCCAGGGGGGGCATCGCACTCTTCTTACCGGCAAGCTTCAAGGCATATTTGAAACTCCAAAAAGTGTTTTTCGGCACCTCCGGGTAGACCAGCAATATTCTTTCCATCGTCGTCCTTTCCTTCTCTTTTGTCCACTGTGGCAAACCAAGGGCTCAATATAGGCGACAATAGGGCTACAGGCCCGGCAAACACAAGTGTCTTCGTTGTTTTTACAATTGTTTTACAATATGGGAGGACACACCGGGGTCGCCCAGAAATTCCCTGGGAATGACATCACATTATTTACGTCGCCAATCTCATTTCTGTGAAAAACCACTATATATTGATCTTTTT
>JAZFSW010000554.1:0-3281 GCA_036446375.1 Desulfobacterales bacterium
GCTCATCCGGCTATCCACCTTGATTCTCGGTGACAATGAGATCGGTGTCCGGTTGCCGTCGGTGCTCGGTATCGGTGTCGCATCGGCTTATATGATTTCTCTTGCCCGGCGGTGGGTGAGTCCGAGGGCGGCATTGCACACAGCGATTCTCAGTCAATCCCTGCTGGAATTTAATGTGGGCGGGCTTCTTGCAACAGCGGACGGAATCCAGGCTGCCGCCTGGGCAGCGGCCACATATCATGTAGCTGGGGCATTTGAAGACAATCGCCGGTCCCAGTGGCTCATTGCCGGACTATGGTTCGGGTTCGGAATATTGAGCAAATATACGATGGTGATCTTCCTGCCAGGTGTTTTCCTGTATGGGCTCCTTTCCCGAGTGCACCGGGATAGATTGGCCGGGATATGGCCATACGCCGGTCTTGCCCTGGGCACCCTTGCTTTTTCACCGGTAGTGCTGTGGAATGCGGCAAACAGCTGGAACTCGGTACGCCATGTGGCGTTTCTGGGGGGTGCAAATCAATCATTTGCCATCCATTGGGCCTTTCTTGGCGATTATATCGCCTCCCAGGCCGCCCTGCTATCCCCGCTGGTCTTTATTCTTGTGCTTCTCGCATGGGGTCTGGCCTATAAGAGACGAAACGCAACGGACCCATGGATCTATGGTTATCTTTTCTTTTCCTCTTTCCCCATGGTTATCGGCTTTGCAGTTCTCAGCCTTCATACCCGTGTATACGGCAACTGGCCGGGGGCCGGTTTTATTGCCCCTCTGATTCTCGTGGCAGCATTCTTCTCCGAGAAAAGTGCAACAGGCAGCAGTTCCGGCGTGACCGCATTCGGCAAGAAGCTGTGGCCCTGGGCAATAGGCACATCCTACCTGATAACAACACTGGTACTGGTTCAGGTTGTGTGGCCGGTACTGCCGCTGCCAACACACCTAGACCGAACATCGACAGAGCTCCAGGGATGGCAGGATCTCGGGGCAAAGGCCGGATCTCTGAAAGATCAGATGCCCCGGCCGGACAAGACCTTCCTTTTTGGTCTGCGGTACCAGACGGCAAGTGAACTGGCCTTCTATGCGCCGGGAAAACCGGACACCGTTTCAATTAACAGGTGGAAAAGACCGAATGTATATGATTACTGGTGGCAGGATGAGGATCTTATGGGCTGGGATGCCATTGGCGTGACCGACAGGGCAGATAGTCATGTAACGAAGCTAAGCGAGGTCTTTGAGCAAGTGGACCCGCCGGTGCTGCTCGAAATCTATCGCGACAGGATCGGGGCTGAAAAAGACACCAACAGAAAACCGGTGAAGGTCTACTATCTCTATCGTGCATATCGCTTCAAAGGCGGGCTGCGGTGGATCCCTCCGGATGCGGCCGATATCCGTGCCAACTAGTTGTGTCACCGATGCAGTTTCTTTATCCGGAATAGCTCCCGGAAGACAAATAGCGATTTTTTCAGGCTGTCATACTGGATCCGGGATCCTGCCACATGGGTCCATTCCACCGGAAACTCGCCAATACGATATCCCTGCGCGGCCGCAAGCCAGAGGATCTCGGGGTCAAAAATGACGCTATTGAGTTTCTGTTTCCCAAAGAGCAGCTGGGCCGAAGCGTGCGTGAAAATTTTGAACCCGCATTGGGTATCCCCGTATCGGATACCCAGAAAACAGTTCTGAATCCATGTATACATTTTCGCTGAAAGCTCCCGGAAGACATTCTGATGTTGAGCGACAACCGCTCCGGAAACCGTGCGGGATGCGATGGCAATATCATGGCCGTTGTCGATCAGCTCATACCCGTATTCCACCGCCTCAATCGGCACCGAATAATCCGCATCCATAAACATAACCATCTCACCGGACCCCTCACGCATACCCAACCGGACCGCATACCCCTTCCCCCGGTTGGGATGATATTCCACCACCTTCAATGCGACATGCTCACTGGTCTCAAATGCTTCAACTGCCCCCCGGGTTCCATCGGTGCTCCCATCGCTGACCACAATAATCTCACTGGCGTAGTCCTGCCGACTCAGATAGGAAAGGGTTTCTTCTATCGTCTTGAGGATTCGATCCTCTTCATTATAGGCTGGTATGATGATCGACAGTTTCATTGTGTCGGTTCCCGGTAAGTTTCATCTTCAGACCCCTCTGCGTTCGATTCTTGCGGCCCTCTTGCGCCTTCTGCTTCCGCGTTCTGACGCCTGTCTTCAAATGCCGCGATCAGGTACCGGCTCAGCCCCATCAACACCAGCCCGCACAGGCTACCGGCCAGTGCGCCGGCCAGAACATCAAAGGGGTAGTGCACCCCCAGGTAGACCCGTGAATAGCCAACCAGAACGGCGATAAGGTAGAACACAGGCCATGACTTTCGTAAAGAGACCGATAGGAAGAAAGCTGCGGCAAATATATTGGTCGCATGGGAGGACGGAAGCGAGCGGGATTCTCCCCTGACCACCGCTTCAAGTTCCGGGGTTATCTGCCATGTTTTGAGCGACCGATCATAATGATGCACATTGGACTGGGCATGATAGGGACGGGGGCGATCGAAGGCCGGTTTAAGAATATCAGAACTCAACCCTTCAGACAGGGTAATCAGCAACAGAAAAGACAGGGCAACGATCTTATACCTGCTGCCTTTCTTTAGAATCAGCGCAAGCCAACCCACCCCCAGGGGAACATAGAAGTTGCTCAGATTCGACATGAACGGCATAAACATGTCGAAAAGAACGTTCTGACCCGCACGGTTGATCAGGAAAAACAGATCGATATCAATCGATTCTATAAACGCCAACATGGAGTTATCCGTTTGTAAACTTACTGACCATTACTGAACTGCATCTGATGGAGTTTGTGATATTCTCCCTTGAGGGCGAGCAGGTCCTCATGTGTGCCACTTTCAACAATTCGCCCTCCCGAAATGACGATGACCCGGTGGGCATAGCCGATGGTTGACAACCGGTGGGCGATGATAAAGGTCGTCCTTCCCTCCATGAGGTTTTCCAGGGCTTTTTGCACGAGCTGTTCCGATGCGGCATCGAGGGAAGACGTCGCCTCATCGAGGATGAGAATCGGTGCATCCTTGAGCAACGCCCGGGCGATACAGATTCGCTGTTTTTCACCACCGGAAAGACGACTGCCCAGCTCGCCAATGGATGTGTCGAATCTCTCCGGAAACTGCTGGATAAAATCATAGGCATACGCTGCCCGGGCAACCCTTTCAATTTCTTCAAAGGAAGCATCCGGGTTACCGTAAGCAATATTGTTACCCACCGTATCG
>JAZFSW010000555.1:0-5083 GCA_036446375.1 Desulfobacterales bacterium
ACATGACGTATTACTTCTCGAAAACAGTCGACTTAAGCCAGGAGGAAGCCATTGAAAAGGTAACCGAGGAATTGAAGAAAGATGGTTTTGGCATTCTGACCGAAATCGATGTGAAGGCAACCTTGAAGAAGAAACTGGATGTGGATTTCCGAAACTACATGATCCTGGGAGCCTGCAATCCGCCGTTTGCGCACGAAGCATTGAAATCAGAACGGATGATCGGGCTTATGCTTCCCTGTAATGTGGTGGTGCAGGAAACGGATGACGGCAGAACCGAGGTGTCCGCCATCGACCCAATGGCATCCATGCAAGCCGTTGAAAATGCGAAACTGGGAGAGATAGCCGAAGAGGTGCGCTCGAAATTGGAAGCGGTGATTAACCGGCTGTAGTCCCGGTTTCAGTCGCCGAATCACAGAATCGTCTTCTGGTCTTTCAAGCGGGAGATATCGTCCCAGCTATACCCCAGTTCCAGAAGGATCTCCTCCGTGTGCTGCCCGGCTTCGGGAGAAGCCGTTCTCACCGTCGCCGGATTCTGACGAAAGGTAACCGGTGTGGTCACGACGCTGGTCTGTCCTTCCTCGGGATGGTCCATTTCAGCAAAGAACCCATTGGCGATGGCTTGGGGATCATCAATGACCTCCTGGGGTGTTTGAACCCGTCCAAAGATACAATCCGTTTCTCTCAAACGCCGCTCCCAATCGGACATGTTCTCAGAAGCAAAGATGTCATTTAGCATCTGTATCAGTTCCTCACAGTGTTCGGCCCGGTTCTCGATGCTATTGAACCGCGGATCGTCTTCCAGTTCCGGTCGTTCCAACGCTAGGCAAAAATTCGGCCAGGAGAGATCCGATTGAAGCATGGCCAGTTGCAGCCAGCGGTCGTCTTTGGTTCGATAGCTGTTCCACAGGGGATTCACTACCTTGGTTCGATCGTTCTGCAATAGAGGCTGACCGCCCAGAACAACCTGAAGATCGGCCGCCAGCGTCCATACCGCCGTGTGATAGAGCGAAAACTCCAGTGCTTGCCCCTCGCCGGTCTTTTCTCTGTGCAGCAGGGCAGCAAGGATACCGGCCACCATATGGGCACCGGCGGTTCGGTCCATCATGCCGCCGCGCTGCTGAGGAGGAGAGCCTCCCGGTTCGCTCATCAGATACTGCATGCCGGATCGAGCCCAGGCCGCGGCAAAATCAAATCCCCGTTCATCCTTATCCGGTCCCGTGGTTCCATAACCGGTAAGCAGCGCATAGATCAGATCCTCATTGTGTTGACATAGGGTAGCATAATCCAGTTTGAGCTTTTGAATGGTTCTGAATTCATAGTTGGTCATGAACACATCGGAGTCGTGAACAAGTTGGTAGAGAACCTTTCTGCCCGCCTCTTGCTTCAGATCCAACGCGATGCTCTTCTTGTTCCGGTTGTGCACTTCAAACCGCCAGTTGGTTTCACTCCCGGTAAGTTTCAGTCGCAGGTTCTTGAACCCCCGTTGTGAGTCCCCATCCAGCGGCTCTATCTTGAGTACATCTGCTCCCCAGTCAGCAAACAGGGCACCGGCCGAAGGGACCGCAACAAAGTGTCCCATATCCAAGACCTTTAAGCCCTCAAGAATACCAGTCACAGGCAACTCCTCTCAGCATATGCGCCCAGCCATTTTTGCGCTGGATGGTGGAACGTTTGAACCAAAGAAATGAACGTCCAACCACGCCCTGGCGTGGTTGAGAGATAGTGATCGTCTCAACGAGATGAACGTCCAACATCGAATATCGAATGAAGGACAAGAACAGTGCTCATGCAACTTCTCAGATGACCCCTTGGGTCTGAAGCGTCTCAATCTCTTCCGAGGAAAGACCCCAGGCGCTGAGTACGTCATCGGTGTTCTCGCCGGGCACGGGCGGCGGACCCTGGATTTCGGGTTTCGTCCGACTAAATCGCGGCGCCGGTGCCGGTTGCGTTACGCCATCAATCTCAACAAAGGTACCGCGCTCTATATTCTGGGGGAAATCCACGGCTTCTTTCAGGGAGAGAACCGGTGCGAAACAGACATCGGTGCCCAGCATGATCTCACACCATTCATCCCGGGTCTTTTTTCTAAATACGCCCTCAAGCTTCTTCTTCAAGTCCGGCCAATGGCTCGTTTCCATCTGAGGGTGAAATGCCGGATCGGTAATCCCTGCCTTTTCCAGCATCAGCGCGTAGAACTGCGGTTCATTGGATCCGATGGAGATGTATTTTCCATCAGCGGTTTCGTAGGCGTCGTAAAAATGCGCCCCCGTATCCAGGCGGTTCACCCCCCGCTCATCCAGCCAGGTTCCGGATGACCAGGCACCAAAAGCCGATGCCATCAGGGCAGCGGACCCATCCACCATTGCCGCATCCACAACCTGCCCCTTTCCTGATGTTTTGGCTTCAAGCAGCGCACAGGCCATCCCAAAGGCCAGGAGCATCCCGCCACCACCAAAATCACCGACAAGGTTCAAGGGAGGAACCGGTCTTTCACCGCGCCTGCCAATGGCATGGAGTGCCCCGGACACGGAAATATAGTTGATGTCATGTCCGGCTGCCTGGGAAAGGGGGCCTTCCTGACCCCAACCGGTCATTCGTCCATATACAAGTTTGGGGTTCTTCTCGAGACAAACGTCCGGTCCGAATCCCAGCCGTTCCATGACGCCGGGTCGGAACCCCTCAAGCAATGCATCGGCCTGCTGGATAAGTCTGAATGCGACGTTTTTTCCTTCCGGATGTTTCAGATCGATTCCCGCGGATTCACGACCCCGATTCAACACTTCAAACTTTGCATCCGAAAAGCGGGGGGTCGCTCCTTTGCGTTCCAGCCGGATGATATCGGCTCCCATATCCGAGAGCATCATGGCACAAAACGGTCCGGGGCCAATCCCGGCAAACTCGACAATCTTTATTCCCTTCAACGGTCCCATCACATCTCCCTTGGTTCAGATATTTACAGTTAAGGAATCAAGGGTTACCCCTATCATATCTTTCTGCGCTTTGAAATAAGGCTGAACTGTAAGAGATTAGAATGCGATTGGCGCTCTTTCCGCCCGGTTGCTATTTGTGCTGATACCAGAACTTGTAGAGATGCTTCTTCTCACCGACTTTGATGAGGCAGATGACCCCATATTTACCAGGTTCAGTAAATGTGACATTGGCTGCATAAATACCGCCATAGTTCTTCAGTGGGTTTGTTTGCGTCTGCTTATCCGGCCCATCCGGCCCGATCACCTTCATATTGCCGATGGCATCTTTCACTTGTTGTTTGGTGGCATCGTCATGAAGTTTTACCATGATATGGTGCGTGTTGCCCTTCGGGTCTTTCATGTTCATGCCGGCAAGACTCATAACCGAGAAGTCAGCACCCATCCCATCAACGACCGCATGGTGTTTGAATGCATCCCCGGGTGTCATGCCGGTCATTTTTCCTTCACCGTGCTTTCCCATCCCTTTATGGTCATCATCCGACATGCCGCTCATCTTACCCTCACCATGCTCACCCATCATTTTATGATCGTCATTTGGCATGTCGGCCATCTTCTCCATACCCGATCCTTTCATGGCTTTGTGATCGTCATTTGGCATGCCAGCCATCTTCTCCATACCCGATCCCATCTTTCTATGGTCATCCATAGACATTGAATCGGCTGCCATGATTGAGGAACCCCATCCGATGACTGCTAAAACAGAAAACGTTGCTAATACTTTTTTCATTACGACATCTCCTTGCCCGGTCAGACCGGAACCTATGCTATTGGTTATTGGTTAATTGTTATTTTCAGTAGATTGTGCCAGAGGCGAACAAATGGGAATACATCGTAACAGCTTTAAATAATTCGTAATTCCTCAATGCACAGATTCCCAAATTCATGTGAAGAGAACATTTTACATGGGCAGCGTATTTGATTACCTCACGAATAAGCGCTACCCTCTGCTTTCCGCTTACGGCTCTCTATTCTCCGTCTTCCGCCGACGGTCTTCTGTCCTCTGCTTACTGCCCACTGTCTTCTGTCTCCTCTCCCTCCGGCAGCTTCCACCCCTTCCACAGCCCATAGATGGCCGGCACCACAAGGAGGGTTAGCACCGTTGCACTGACCATACCCCCGACCATCGGTGCGGCGATGCGCTTCATCACCTCGGACCCGGTACCATGGCCCCACATGATGGGCATCAGACCTGCCATGATGGCCACCACGGTCATCATCTTGGGTCTGACCCGAAGAGCGGCGCCTTCCTCGATGGCCAGCTTCAGGTGAGAGCGGTTGAATCCCTCCCCGTGCCGAGCTTTGAACGCCTTATAGGATATATCCAGGTATATCAGCATGACCACGCCTGTCTCGGCAGCAACACCGGCAAGGGCAATGAAACCCACCCCAACGGCAATACTCATGTTATAGTCCAGAAAGTAGATCAGCCACAGTCCCCCGGTAAGTGCAAACGGGACACTCAGCATGACGATGAGGCTTTCTGCAACGCTTTTGAAATTAAGATACAGCAGCAGGAAGATGATGAGCAGGGTCATCGGCACAACAATCATCAGGCGCTTCTGGGCACGTACCATGTATTCATACTGACCGCTCCAGACCAGGCTGTATCCCGGAGGCATTTTGATTTTTTCCCGTACAATCTCCTGTGCTTTCTTCACATACGTCCCCACATCAATACCTCTGATGTCTATGTATATCCAGGCCGTATTTCGCGCGTTTTCACTCTTGACAACCGGTGCGCCCTTAACGATCTGTATGTCGGCCAGTTGGGTTATCGGTATCTGGGCTCCTGTGGGTGTGGGGACGAGAATACGTCTCAGCTTTTCCGGTGTATCCCTGAGCTCTGACCCGTATCGCAGGTTTACCGGATAGCGCGCCAGCCCTTCCACGGTATGGGTAATATTCATCCCGCCGATAGCGCTCATAATGATGTCCTGGACATCGCCAACAGTCAGGCCGTAACGGGCGGTTTCCTCACGTTTGATCCGAAAGTCTATGAAATTGCCGCCGGTAACCCGTTCGGCATAAACGCTCAACGTTCCCGGGATCTCCCGAACCACCGCTTCCAGTTCTTCTCCGAGGTCATTGAGAAC
>JAZFSW010000556.1:0-6549 GCA_036446375.1 Desulfobacterales bacterium
AAAGTCTCCATCTACGGCGTTATAGCGTTTGGCCAGACGTTCGACATACGATATGTATGCCTTCACGCCTGGCCAACCACTATGCCTTGTATATGAAGATTTCTACTTAGCCATCGGCTATACTTTTTACGAGTTCATCAAATATTGGGAGAAAACATTTATGTCGTCAGAGCGAACCCGGCATCTTACCGTATCCGCTTTATTGCTTCTGTTTATCGTCGCAATCGGAACAGCAGGCTATATGGCTCTTGAGGGATGGGACCTTTTTGATGCCCTCTACATGACGGTGATAACCATCTCTACCGTCGGCTTTCATGAAGTGCATCAGGTGAGCTATGCGGGGCGTGTATTTACCATGCTGCTTGTTTTCGGCGGGGTGGGTTTCAGCCTCTATGTTGCTGCGGCCATCGTACAGATTATGGTTGAGGGACAAATCCGGACAATACTGGGGAGGAGAAGATTGGATAATAAAATCAAACGGTTGAAGAATCATTATATCATTTGTGGATATGGTCGTATCGGCAGGGTCTTATACAATGATCTGAGAAAAAGCGGTCTGGATCTGGTGGTTATCGAAAACAATCCTGAAACCATACCGGCTCTGGACGCCGATGGCGTTCTTTACCTTTCCGGGGATGCATCGGATGAGGGCCTGCTGATAAAGGCTCGTATCGATCGTGCAAAATGTCTTGTTGCCGCACTTGCCACGGATATTGATAACGTATTTTTGGTCCTAACGGCCCGGCAACTGAGCCCGGATCTTATCATCATCGCCCGTGCGAGCCATGACAACGCGAAAGCAAAACTGAAGGCTGCTGGTGCAGATCGTGTCGAATCCCCCTATGATATGGGAGCGGCCAGCATGGCCCAAAGGATTTTGCGGCCGGCGGTGACCAATTTTCTGGACCTTGCTCTGGCCTACGAGCAGAACGAAATTCAGATGGAAGAGATACCGGTAAACCCATCCTCCGATCTGGTTGATGTCATGCTGAAGGATTCCGGGATCAGACAGGAGTACAATCTTATACTCATCGCGATTAGAAAGGCGGATGGCAGAATGGAGTTCAACCCCTCTTTTGAAACCATCATAGGGGCAGGTGATACGGTGGTGGCCGTTGGGGAAGAAGAAGGTCTCAGGAAAATGGAGAAGGTTCTAAACCCGGAAACCGTCTGAGTCCGGCATGCAACGGTTCCGGATGTTACCGTTTCAACGGCGCTTGAGGCGCGCGTTTTTCATCTCCCTCTGAGGGCTTTGGGGCAGGTACGACAAGCGGCGGGGAACTCTCGTCAGATTTTGTATATGATCCGTTTTTCGGTGATAATAATGTCTACATGCTTATCATGGGATTCGATAGGTACTTGTTGGACCATCTGGTTTTCATAGGCCAGTGCGACTTTTCGTGTGGTAATCGACAGCTTCGGAATAAGCCGATCATAGTAGCCTTCCCCTGATCCGATCCTCCCCCCCTTTTCATCAAATGCGACCCCCGGTATGATCGCAATCTCGATGCTTTCGATCGGGACCTTCTTACATCGGCTCGCATCCGGTTCAAGAATATTCCGGGGGCCGGGCTTCAGGTCTTTCTTCGGATTGTTGATCTTCATCAGCGTCAGTCCCTGCGTCTCGGCATCGAAGACGGGCAGGACAACGATTTTGTCAAAATCCAACGCTTTTCTTATAATTGCCTCAGTCGAAACTTCACATTTGTGGTCAATGTAGAGCAGGATAATATTGGATTCCTGAAAATTTGCAAACTCATAGAGACGTTTTCCTATCTTCCCGGTTTGTTCGGCGACCTCCTTTTCGACCCATGTGCTCTGAAGGCGTTCTATATCGTCACGAATTTCCTGTTTTGTTTTTTGAAGTTCCTCCATAATACTCTCCCCAGGTCATTTATTATGGTGTATTATACAACATCTTGAAATAATGTCAACTATCAGCGATCCAAGTCAGCGATCCAAGATAGCTTCACACGTTGCAGGGAATGCAGGGCGTATGCGGCGAAACGGCCAGCCTGAGTATTTCATGAAGTGCTTTGCGACAGCCGATCATCTGCTATGGGATTTGTAAGGAATCTGACTTCCATGGCAACTCCATCGCTAAGCCCCCGGCTATGCCGGGGAGAATGGCAAAAGCCATTTCTGGAAGTAAGAAACTGGGTCAGGGAGAAACAGGCGGCCAATCTCATTTGAAGATCCCAAAAGAGCGCTTCTAAATTTGACCTGCTGTCTGTAGTGTGGTATTCGGGCAGGTTGCGGAACAAGAAACAGATCAGGAGGAGTCAATTCATGTCAAACAGAGCGCTTGAAGGATTGAGCGTATTGGAATATTGCACCGGGATCAGCGGTCCTTACTGTGCCAAGCTCATGGCCGATCTGGGCGCAGATGTGGTAAAGATCGAAGCCCCGGAAACTGGCGATGAGGCGCGAAGACGTCCGCCGTTTCCCGGCGATGAGGTGGATCCGGAAAAAAGCGGGCTGTTCTTTTATCTCAATACCAACAAACGGAGTATTACGCTGAATCCGGCTACCCCAGAAGGCAAGGATCTGTTTGTCAAGCTTGCGGGAGCTGTCGATGTGCTTGTCGTGGATAAGCCTCCCGGTTTTATGGACGCTCTCGGGTTGGGCTATGATGCCCTGAAGCAGATAAATCCGGGGCTGATCATGACATCGATAACCCCCTTTGGCCTCACTGGGCCCTACAAGGACTACAAAGCCTATCAACTCAACACTTCCCATGTGAGCGGGCAGGGCTATATGCTCCCGATTCCGGCCGAGGATTCGACTCGGGCACCGGTGAAGATGGGGGGAAATAGCAGCGATTACGATCCCGGGATTGTTACCGCTATTGCCGTGATGGCAGCTTATTTCCACAAAGGTATCACCGGAAAAGGACAGTTGATAGAACTGTCCAAACAAGAGGCCCTCATCTGCATGCAACGGGTCGAATCGGTAACCTACCCGAACGACGGTGTATCTATGTCAAGAAACCAGGGTGAGGTCGGTCCCAATATGCCTGGCGGGGTGATGCCCTGTAAGGATGGATTCGTTGTCTTCGTAACACCCATGGAACATCAATGGAAAGCACTGATGACCCTTATCGGGGATCCGGAATGGTCGAAAGAGGCGTGGTGTCAAGACCCTTCCGGTCGCATGCAACACGTCGAAGAAATCAACCGGCATCTGTTGGACTGGCTGGGGGACCACACGCAGGAGGAGATTTTCAGGCGGGGACAGGCCCTGGGTTGTCCGGTGGCACCCCTTCAATCGGCAGAGAAGGTGATTAATTCCGAACAATTGAAGGAAACAGGTTTCTTTCAAGACATTGAACATCCGGAACTGGGAAAGATCAAGTTTCCGACCGCTCCCTACCATTTCTCCAAGACCCCCTGGAAGTTGGCCCGTTTGGCACCGCATCTGGGTGAGCACAACGAGGAAGTATTCATTGATCGTCTCGGCCTGGAAAAGGCAGAATTGGCCGTATTGAAGAAAGCAGGTGCTATTTGAATGGAAGGATCTGAAACAAGATGAATGATGGACCACTAAAGGGTGTTCGGGTAACTGAATTTACATCGGCCTGGGCCGGTCCCTACGCGACCTGCCTTCTCGGATTTCTTGGCGCTGAAGTGATCAAAATCGAAAGCCATCAACGCGTTGATCACGCGAGGAGCCTTGCATTCAGTACCGGAAAAACCTTTTCCGGCCCCGATTCCTCATCGGTATTTAACTCTCTGAATCTGAACAAAGCCAGCGCCGCCCTGAATCTAAAACATCCCGAGGCGATCAAACTCGCCAAACGGTTGCTTGAAATAAGCGATGTCACCATGGAGAACATGCGCCCCGGTGTTGTCGAAAGGCTGGGCCTGGGCTATGAGGCCGTTAAGAAAGTAAAGCCGGATATTATCTATTTGTCATCATCGGCATGCGGTCAAACCGGACCGGAACGGGAGTATGTGGGGTACGCGCCAACCTTTGCCGCCATGGCCGGCCTATCTTTTCTCACCGGCTATGAAGATTGGCCCCCGAGCAACTTCATGGGCTCTATCGATCTGAAGAGTGCCGCCACATCCGCTTTTGCCCTTTTGGCCGCCCTGTGTCATCATCAGAAAACCGGTGAAGGCCAATATATCGATCTTGCCTCCCAAGAGGCGATTGCCGCCATGTCCGGTGATGTGTTCATGGAGTATGTCATGAACCAAAAGGTACCCCAAAGAAAGGGGAACCGAGACGAGGGGGCCGCTCCCCATAACTGCTACCGGTGCCGCGGTGAGGACCGGTGGATCAGCATTGCCGTAGTAACCGATGAGGAGTGGATTGCGCTTTGCCGGACAATGGAGATGCCCGAGCTTGCAGGGGACGAGCGGTTTCTAGACGGACCCCGACGCAGGCAAAACCAATTGGACCTGGATAGTATCATCACTGGGTGGACCCGAGATCAGGACGATTACGCTCTTATGGAAAGACTGCAGCAGGCCGGTGTTGCCGCTGCACCTTCCCTGAGCAGCGAGGGGCTGTTTAACGATCCCCATCTTCGGGATAGGGGGATCTACACCCAGGTGGATCATCCGGTAATGGGGAAAGATTGGGTTATCACTCCCCCTTGGCGCCTATCTGAAACCCCGGCACAAATTCACCGCCATGCCCCCCTCCTGAGTGAGCACAATGAATATGTTTTCTGTGAGCTGTTGGGGATGTCTGCAGAAGAGGTCGCCATCCTGGAAGAAGAAAAGGTCATTTATTAGTCGCAAATTCTGATTATTGCCACAAAGGCACAAAGACACCAAGAAAGGCAAAAAATACAATAATCTTTGTGTCTTTGAGCCTTTGTGGCTAGTCAACTCCGGGATTGGGAGGAATAGAAAAAATGGATTTAGGATTCACTAAGGACCAGGAACTGATTCGAAAGTCGGCCAGGGAATTTTTTGACAAGGAATGCCCCAAGGACAAGGTCCGGGAGTTAAAGGAAGATGAAAAGGGCTATGACCCGAAGATGTGGCGGAAAATGGTCGAGCTTGGTTTCTTGGGACTCGTCATCCCGGAAGCTTACGGCGGGATGAACGGTGACTATCTGGAACTGGTCATACTCATGGAAGAGATCGGCAGAAATGTCGTACCATCGCCCTTCTTCTCGACCGTTTGTGCGTGCGCACCGGCAATCCAGGCGTTTGGCACCGATGCACAGAAGGATGCGTTTCTTTCGAAAATAGCAGAAGAAGGTCAGGTCTGGGCACTGGCCCTAACCGAGGCCACTGCAAGCTATGAAGCCAAAGATGTGGCCATGCGAGCCGTGTCAGAGGGCAATGACTATATTCTCAATGGAACGAAGCTGTTTGTTTCCTATGCCAATGTTGCAGATCAGCTTCTTGTGGTGGCTCGAACGGGAAAGGGTGAAAATCCCGAGGAAGGGGTTACTGCCTTTGTGGTTGATGCAAAGAGTCCCGGGATCCGTATGGCGGTTATGCCAACGGCAGCCCGGGATATGCGTTGCGAGGTGGTCTTTGAAAACGTCAAAGTGTCTTCCAAGAATATTCTCGGCGACACAGACCGTGGATGGGATATTGTCGAATATATCCTCCAGTATGCAACCGTTTTGAAATCTGCCGAGATGTCCGGCGGCGCTGAGGCGGTGTTGGACCTTGCCACCACCTATGCGCGGGAGCGGCATCAGTTTGATCAGCCCATCGGTTCCTTCCAGGCCGTTCAGCATCGGCTGGTCGATGTGCTGACCGAGGTTGAAGGATTGAAAAACCTTGTCTATGAAGCCGCCTGGCATATTGATGTGGAATTGCCATCCAAGATGCTCGTGTCCATGGTCAAGGCTAAGGCCAATGGTGTGTATCAAAAGACCTGTCTTGATGGCATGCTGGTGCATGGCGCCATCGGTTTTACGGAAGAAATGGATGTCGGTTTATTCCGGCTCCGGGCAAAAGCCTATGAATTTGATTGCGGGGGAACGGATTTCCATCTGGAGCGTATCGCACAGGAACTGGAAAACGATGAGTCGGATTTTCTGATGATGGAGAAATGAGATAGGAGACGGGAGGGCTCAAGAGAGTTCTGTTCAAATTTGAACATCGAATGTCCCGAGACCTAAACAAAAGGGGCTGTCCCAAGATCATACTCGGGTCAGCCCCTTTGATGTTTGTGAACCGTTACTATCGGCTCGGATTCTGCTTTGGTTTGTTCACGATGGACGGTTCAATCACATTGGAATAGACATAGCCGACAGCGTCCTTTATCTCTCCGTATTTGGCCTTGAGGTCTTCCATGGGGCCGGCGTCCAGCGCCCTTGGCGGACAGGCCTCGACGCAGATCGGTTTCTTGCCCTCATCCCACCGGTCAAAACACAGATCGCATTTCTGCATCTTGGCCTTTTCCTCGTCTGCAAATTGCGGCGCGGAATAGGGACAGGCATCCTTGCAGAGATGACCCGCACAATTCAGGCACCGGCTTGCCTCGTCCACGGCGGCCTGTGCATCGAATCCCAAGGAGACCTCTTTAAAATTGGCCATCCTGTCGGCGACAGAAAGGGTCGGTACCTGTTGGCGT
>JAZFSW010000557.1:0-12919 GCA_036446375.1 Desulfobacterales bacterium
ACCATCAACGTTGATCACTGTCGGGTCGACCCCGCCGCTGGTTTCAATTGTGGGCAATTCGGGTGCAGGGAAAACGACATTGCTGGAGAAGTTGATAGCCGAAGTTACGCAGCGAGGATTTCGCGTAGGCACCATTAAACATGATGTGCACGGCTTTGAAATGGACAAACCCGGCAAAGACAGTTGGCGCCACAAACAAGCCGGGGCCGTGACCACCCTAATCTCATCCCCAAAGCAGATTGGGATGGTTATGGATGTGGAGCGTGATTACAGACCGGATGAACTCATCGTGCTTCTTTCCAATGTGGATATCATCCTGGCGGAAGGATACAAACGGGCGCATCATCCCAAAATCGAGCTGTTTCGCCCAGAGGTATATCCGGAACCCCTCTGTGAGGGTGACGAGGATCTGATCGCACTTGTCAGCAACGCCACCATTGACCTAGGCGTGCCGCGGTTTTCACTGGAGGACATCAGCGGGGTGGCTGAATTCCTGATAGGGCGTTTCAAACTATGAAGATTGAAGAGCTCCCCGCCACATGCGGCGGGGAATGCGCGCGCTATTTCAGTTCAGCCGCTTTCGGTTTTACCGGCGACCAGTTCATATCCGGCCATGGGGTCTGTCTGGCATCTTCGAAATAGCCACCATCGGCACAGGGCCGGCACAGGATCTCTCCATCGACGATCACTTCACGATGATCGCGGACAACCTGACCGCATCGACTGCACGTCATTTTGCGTCGGGTTGGCCCAGGCATGTCAAACTCACTGAGCTCAACCTTGACCTTCTGGACACGAAACAGAACGCTATCCGGCATCAGTTTGTATGCTTCGAGTTGCTGTTCAGATTTATCTGCGATATGCGGCGCATAGATCGATGAGAGGTCACGGGCCGCTTCCCTGGAAATCACGCGAAAAGCATCACCGGTTTCCAGGTGCAGAAACGTTGCTGCCATAATTCCATAGTCGACGTATTTTAATGATCGTCGGCCCAATCTTGCGCCGGTAACATGTGCAACGGCATCGGCGGCGCATCTGTCCATTTCAACGTAGACAATGAGCTTCTTGATCTGGTCATGGCGGCTCGGATCATCCAGTCCGATAAGGCGGCAACCCAACATCGCCATACGGACCCCGACTGCCTGCCCCGGACACAGATGACCGTGGGCTGTGGCCGATGAGTCGAGAATCGCTTCAAATGATTTCAAGACTGCTTATCCTATTAGCGATCCACTGACTGGATCCCACTTGGCGTTTTGTCACGGGTGAGCCCATCTTCTGCGCTGGTTCCTACAGGGTGTGCCGTATCGCCCGCTCTCCTTTCGCCAACTCATCAGCCCTACGATCCTTTGCCGAATGAGCAATGGGGGTAATCACATTCAATACAGTCCAGGCAAAGTCCGCCGTGGCCGAGAAAAGCCAGTTCTGCTTTGCCGATATGTTCTCCTGCCAATATCCGGGGTAAAATCAGATCCAGGACGGTAATTCGGTGATATATACCGCAGGCCGGCACTCCCAACAGGGGGATATCATCTATATATGCAACAAGAAACATGGCCCCGGGGAGGACCGCAGCTCCATAGTGCATTTCCCTGGCGCCGGCCATTCGAATGGCCTCCCGGGTCACATCATCAGGATCAACGCTCATGCCGCCACTGAGCAGGACCAGGTCGCATCCCTTATCCAGATGGCTACGAATGGTACCACTGATAATGTCCACATCATCCGGGGCAAGAGCGGTTTCTGTAACCCTGGAGCCCAGAGATGTTACCTTTTCCTCAAGAATCGCTGCGAAACGGTCTTCAATGAGGCCATCATATACTTCATTGCCGGTAATGACCAATCCTACCCTTGCCTCTATCAGTGGTTCAACCGTAAGAACAGCACCATTTTGCTGTGCGATCGCAGCAGCGCGTTCAATTGACGCCGTTTTCGCCACCAGAGGAATCGCGCGGGTGGCGGCTACCCGTTCGCCCCTCTTCACCAGGGAATGGCTATGCAAGGTGGCACACATCACGTCATCTTCCATGTTAAATGCGGCCAGCGCAGCTTTATCGACAGTTAAAAGACCGTCTCTTCCGGCAAGGAGTTCTATTTTCCCTTCAAGGGGGTCATCTTTCCAGTCAATTCCTTCCCCGGCAAGGGCGTTGGCAAGAATAGAGGCAGCCTGATTCTCATGAATCTCGCCATCTTCGAGTTCGATCCGGTAAAGGTGGTTTTTTCCCAATTTCTGCAGATGACAGATGTCTTCATCGCATACCACATGCCCCTTGCGAAATGCAGGGCCTTTGAATTCTCCCGGACGAATCTCTGTGACATCATGGGCCAATTCAGTTCCCACCGCATCTTCTAATTTTGTCTTTTCGAGTACCACGCGAACTCCCCTGTAAAACAGTATTTTCTCTGCGTCTGTTCGGCTTGAACAGAGACGGGTTCCAGTGCCTAGACATCAGGGCAGCTCATTGGAAGCCCTACACTGACACCCAACACCTGCTTTCCTTCAAGCCGAGTAGGCGCAAACCAATTGTCCATGTGCCCTATTCATGCCCAATATAGCACATGGCAATGAAAAAGGAACCAAAATCATCATGGGTTCGCGGTTGATGCCCTCCCCTGATTCCAGATATGGGGTGGGACAATTGCGAACAACAATCGGCGGAGACTCAATGGATGGTGGGTTTGGTAATCTGGTGTTTGTTGAGCTTGCTGTATAGAGAACTGCGGCTAATGCCCAGACGAATAGCGGTCTGCTTCTTGTTCCAGTTACACTCCTCAAGAACGTTGATCAGCAGGTTCTTCTCATTTTCAGTGATCGTTCCCATGGATCCCGTTGAGTGGATCGACGGTGCATCAAGAAGCAAGGAAGGCAGATCGGTGAGTTCAATACGATGTCCCTTGGCCAGCACAACCGTATGTTCAATAGTGTTTTCCAGCTCACGGACATTGCCGGGCCAGGTGAACTCAAGTAGCCGTCTCATCGCTTCCGGGCTGATATCACGGATATCTTTTCCCTGTTCCGTACTGAAAATGCGCAGGAAATGCCGTGCAAGAAGGGGGATATCATTCGGTCGGTCCTTGAGGGGGGGAAGAATGAGGGGAATCACATTCAAGCGATAGTACAGATCTTCGCGAAATTCACCGTTTTTTACCTGCTGCAGAAGATCTTTATTCGTAGCTGCAATAATGCGCACATCGACAGACAGAATTGCATTGCCCCCGAGCCGTTTGAATTTATGGGTTTGAAGCACCCGCAGAAGCTTGATCTGGGCCGAAGGGGGTATCTCTGCAATTTCATCCAGAAACACGCTCCCCGTATCCGCCTGTTCAAATCGACCGCTTCGCTGCCGAATCGCTCCGGTGAAAGCCCCTTTTTCATGACCGAAAAGTTCCGATTCAAGCAACGTGGATGGATATGCAGAACAGTTGATGACGACAAAAGGATTGTCTTTTCGGGGGCTATGATGGTGAATCGCACGAGCGGCAAGTTCTTTCCCGGTGCCACTCCCCCCCTGGATCAGCACAGTGGCATCCGTGGGCGCAACATCTTCGATGAGTTTGAATACCTCCTGCATTTTGGTGTCCTTACCGATGATACCGCTAAATTCCGTAACCCTCTCCCGACGGCTCATTAGATCGTGTATCTCTTCCTGATGGGAAACGGCACGTTTCAACGTTCCTGCAGCCTGCTCTAACACCAGGTCAACCAGTTCAAGTGCCTTCCTCTCACAGGGGCAACCCGATGGGCACAGAATCAAAAGGGCCCCGTCTACATGCTCTCCGGACCGAAGCGGAATAAGAGTTTGTCGATGCTCTGTCGATATGAAGTCCGGGAGTAGAGGTGGGGTAAGCTCGTCCTTCGGGGAAATCGTTATGCCCTCCAGATCGCTAAAGAGATGAAATGCGTGGTCGATCTGTTCTTTCTCCTTTATGGCAAGGGTTCCCCTTTCCGATAGCTGGAAGAGAAGCTCGCGATCGCCGCTGTAAATATACAGCAACATAGCGTGCGGGCCGAGAATCCCCTGTAGTTCTTTCATGAGGAAAGAGCCCAGCCCATCGAGTGAATGCTGGCCCCCAATCTGCTTGATAATACGGCAAAATGTCTCCATCTCCCGGTTCGCGTTGTCCAGGTTCATGGTCTTCAGTTCCAGTTGCTCCGTATATTCTTTCAATCGAGCGATCATCCTATTGAAGGACACAGTGAGTTTCCCCACTTCATCACTGCTATTTTCCCGTAACATGACACCTATATGGACGTCATCGGTATTTTCTGCAGCAGCGGCTAACGCAGACAAGGGGGCGATCATCCGCCGAACAAAAAAGAGGCCGCCAATAAGGGCGGGAAGGGAAACACCCAGGGCGAAGAGACACATATCAACCCATAGTCTTCTTATCTTGTCCTGTAATGGCTTTTCGGTAAGGCCGAGACGCAGCACACCGGCTCTGCCATGAAGGATAGGCCATGCAATATCGATAAAATGCTCACCGGTTTCTGATCGTATCTTCTTGAAACGGGTGTCACTGTCGGGGAGACCTCTGTTAGCCGTAATCAGCGAAGGGGGATACCCACCATCAAATGTGTGGGCTATAATCTGCCCATTCCGAACGATAAACAGGTAGGCAAGAGATGCATTACTGTTCTTATGGTGATTGAGGGTCCGTTGAAGGGCGACCAGGTCATTTACGAGAATATTATCTGTCGCCTCAAGCGCAATCGAATAGGCGATATTTTCTGCTTCCATTACAGCTGTCTCACGCAGTTCACTGCTGTAATGGTGGGTAGCGAGTATCGAGATGGTCACGCTGGGCCCGATAACCAGTGCAGATACACCCAGTAGTAGTTTACCTCTAAGACTTTGAAATATCTTTAGTTTCATCATCTTCTTTGTGGACAAGTTCATTCATGTGGCGAATCGTATTATACCATGTCTCATCTGGCATCACAAACCGGTCGATCATCAAGTCATCAAGGATCTGCTTCCCTTTCGGCTTCAGGTGCATAGATAGAATCAGCTTCCGAATACGATCCTTCTGTTGTGTCGATAGATCGATGGCCACAACCAGCGGCGGATTGCCGAATGGTTCCGACTTTCCAACGATGCGTGTATTGGCGGTGTATAGAGGGTCGTTTATGTTGTAGTATTCCCAGATTTGTCCATCGACGGCAGCGCCATCTACCAGGGACTTTGCCACAGCCAATATGGAATTATCATGGCCGTAAGTATATATCACCTTCTTGAAGAAGCTTCCCGGCTTCTCTCCCATCTTTTTCAACCAGAACGTCGGCACCAGACTTCCGGTATTTGAATCCGGATCGGTAAAGGCAAATTTTCGCCCTTTCAGATCCTCAAGCGTGTAAAAAGGGCTGTCCTTATTGACGATCAGGTAGGACTGATAATACGGTCCCCCCCGAATTTGAGGCACTGCAATAGCCTCAAAGCCATATATTTCTTTTCCTGTGGCATAGGGTCCGGAACACACAAAGGCCATGTCGATGTCACCCTCGCTGAAAAGTGCATTGATTTCACCATAGGTTTTTCGTTGAATCAACTGGACCTCACGGTCCAATTCGAGGCCGATAAAGTCTAGAAGCGTCCGGTACTGACCGAAGGTTTCCTTGGGTGATACCATCGCGGCAACCGCCACCCTGAAGTGAGGATGTTCGGGCTTCTTCTCACCGGGTCGCTCAATCCTGATGGTTTCTGAAAAATCAATATCCAGTACGTCTGCATCGGAACTGCACCCCTGCATAAGAGCAGCGATCACGCCACATGCAACGGTATAGAGATAAGGTTTCTTTTTCGCCTGGAACACCAACAGAGTCAAAATATCATCCAACCTTCCCTGCCTGCAACAATCCCTAAGACCGATGTACGCAATTCGGGTCCACCGGACCACTCAATCCGGGGAGGACCATATCCTACTTGATATCATGCATCAATAGGAAATTTATGGGGAACGTCACCCACCCAACGCCCACCTAAGGGCTCGCGCAGGAATAACTTCACATTCTTGGCGCCGATGCATCCCACCTGACTGCGTTGAGAAAACTCGGAATATGCCAGATATTCCTACGTTTCCTCGCCTTGTCAGCTGGGCGCCTCGACGCCCCTCATCTGTGAACTTATTTCTGCACGAACCCTAAGCAAAGAAGCCAGACCCGATGGGTCTGGCTTCGATTGGCTAGGCTGATAAAAGAATGGGCCACTACTCCGATGCGGCATCTTTCTGCGCACTTTCAAGTGCCTCTTTTACCTCATTGAAATATTCAACGCTCTCTTCCAGCAGCATGAGGGCATAGTCTTTGTTATGTACCCCATTGCCGAACTTGACAATTTGCACGTTCTGCATGGGTTCCTCCAGATTCTCATCGGCTTCATCCAGTGCTTCCTCCAATGTCTCCGATTCGGTCGCAGCAAACTGCTTCTTGACCCTTTTGAGCACCTGCAGGGTTTCACGTTCGGTTTTCAGAGCGACTTTCAGCGCTTCGGCCACTTCGGTCTTCCATTGCCTCAATTTCTCTTTATAGCTCTTGTCATGGCAACCCACACAGGCGTTTGGAGAAGCTTTCAATACCTTCTCCCCGTTTGGCTTGGGGGTCAATGCTATATGACAGCCCAGACAGTTCACACGCGCCTGATACATCGGATCCGGCAGCGGATCATCCGCCGGATTTCGCATGCCGGATGTCAGGGCGCGCTGGTAGAAATGCGTCTCGGGATGGCAGGTCATGCATCCGCTCAGCACCACCGGATCATCGTCCTGGGGGGTGCGCTCTTCCAGCTCTGCTTTCTTATGTGTGATGGTCCGATGGCAGTCGAAACATCGGGCATTCTTGGTGGTCACATGCCGCTCGTGCATCAGTTTCATCTCCAGAGCTCTTTCGATATCTTTCTCCTGGTCGTGGCATGTCCGACAATTTTCCTGCTTAATCCTCCCGGCACCGTATACCAGGGCCGTTTCAAGTACCCCCTCTTCATTAAAAAAGGCCTCATACGTAGCCCCACTCTGGGCTTGAACAAGTTCGAAATGGCAGCTGGCGCAGGGCACTTTCGCCTTCTTGAGCATCGCATGGGTAATCGGCTTTAGATCCGCCGGCCGTTCGCCGGTATCCTCATCGGCCAGTCCCGATGCCTTGATCGGCTCTTTGGGAAGCTCATGGCAAATCTCGCAGCGGCCACGGCCATCGTTAACCTTTGAGCCCATGAAGTGGCACAAAAGGCAGGTGTCCTTATTCACCTCGAATTTTTTCTGGTCGGTCTCGTGCTGGTGGCAACTGGTACAGTTAAGTATTTGTCCATCGATCCGGTTCTTTTTCTCGAAATGGGGCTGGTGAACAAAGTTAACCTTTTTTTCGGTGAATTTGATCTTCCGGGTCTTGAAATCGTCCCCGGGTTTGCCGTGACAGGACGCAGCCATACAGCTGGAATCTTCGATATGCGCCCGGGTCTGAACCGTCCGGCCCCCCAGGCGAACATATGCGAAGCGTTCCGGCGGCACCTTCGGAATGAAGGTAACCCCCAGGCCCGAATTGGCCGCAGCGGACGCGTCCGATCCATGGGGCGTGTTGCCCGGATAGTGACATTGCACACAGCCCACATCCTTGTGTTTGCTTTTCTTCCAGAGCTCATAGCCCTGTTGAATCATTTCAGGATAGGTGAGGATATGGCAACTTCCGCAAAAAAACTGCGGCGGGGTTGCTACACCAGCTTCTGACGCGCTCACCCCTGCAAATGTCACAGCAAGAAGAACCACTACGCTTGCCAAACCTAAGAAACGTATACGAAAGTGTCTTGTATCAAGAAACATCGTAATAACCCTTTTCCTTCAGGGGTAAGAATCGATCCCCCAGTGTGTAAATAAGTAAGAACGCCCCCAAAAGGCCGCCGATCAAAAGTACCTCTATGAACGTCGGCAGATAGGATGGCAGATGGTTTTTGATTACCGGATAGATCTGGGACGCCACGACATAGTCGTATCGCTTCATGAAATAGCCGGCCAAAACCATGACGGCACCGATCATAATACCGGGCATCATTTGCTTCCGGGATGCAAAAAGTAAAACAAAAATGGGCAGGACAAGCCCCATCGCGATTTCAAGCATCCAGAAGGCCAGGCTAAATGGCCCCGTTAAAAAGAGCCACACCGTAGCGGCTTTGTTCGGTACAAAAAGCCCATGCCCCATTTTGTAGACAATTGCCAGAAACGCGACGCTCAATAGCAGGGCAAGAATCTCTGCCATTTCACAGAACAGATCCTTCAGGTCCGCCGGCAAGTCTTCGCCCCTGACCCTGTATGTAATAATCCCGGTTACCAGCACCCAGGATATCCCGCAAAGGGCCGCACCCAGAAGAAAATAGATCGGCGTCAGTGGACCGTACCAGAACGCTCTTGCCTCTATGTGGGCAAAAAGGCTCCCCTCAACAACATATGCACAGAGGCCGGAAACCAGCGATAGGGTGGCAAATATCCGTATCCATTTCGATCTTTCGGTTTCGGAATCGAGCATTCCGCTGAGCTTTCCTATAATCCCCTGGCTTTTTGGAAATCGGCGGCCAAGAGTGGACATCGCCTCTTGGAGACTGAGCCACCGACAGATCGTCCCTTTCAAGCCGGGGTCATCGGCGTTTGCCACCAAATCGCGTCGAAGCAGCAGCCAGCACCACACGACAAGACTGGCAATATAGGCCCCGTAGATCCCCCCCATCCACCACATGGCGGAACGAATATTGGGGGTCAATATCGTGAAAACAGCAGCACGTTCCGGATGCCCCAGATGAAGCATGATCGAGGCCATACCGAAGAGGATTGCAAATACGGCAAGAAATACGGCCCGCTTGCCAATCATCGTATAACGCTCAAGGCCAAAGACATACCCCATGGAGGCAACCATGCACAAACCTGTGCTGGAACCGATCAGGAAGACATAATTGGACACCATCATCGCCCAGGGAATCTTGAGGGTAAATTCAAACACCTCAAGACTGTGAATCACAGACATCAGCAGGGCATATCCGCCCAGCCCGACCAGAGCGACAAGGACGCTTACCCACACATAAAATGCAGGCGCCCCATCCATGTCTCTTAGTAGAGCTTCAAGATGTTTGGTCATCGGGTTCGTCATGTCCCTTCCGGTTTCTTCCCCGGGTCAATCCGGCATAAAGATACATCAAACCGGCCAGGGCAGATGCCCCCATAAAGCCGGCACCGGTAATTCGAATCTTATCCATGTTCTGGTTGACCACCTTTCTGGGTGCAACAACCAGACCCAGATCTTCAGGCACGGTGGGAAGGATCGTGATCATATCCGTTCCACCGGCTTCTTCCAATCCCATGATATAAAACCGGCCGCCTCTATCGCGGGTACGCCGCCTTGCTTCTCTTATAACATCCTGCTTGTATCCGAAATGGAGCGCACCGACAGGGCATGCGGCAACGCAAGCCGGCTTCATATAGTTGAGCAGCGGCGTTCTATCGTAACACATCGTACATTTTCGAGTCACCCGTTTTACAAAATCAAACTGTGGGATCTTGTATGGACAGGCCTGATAGCAGTACCGGCAACCGATGCATTTCTTTTCATTGACCACCACCGGCCCTTCCGGCATCTTGGTGATCGCTCTGACCGGACAGACCCCGGCACAGGCCGGCTCTATGCAATGCTGGCACGCCCAGTGCCCATAATTCTTGTGGGTGCGGTTCCTTCTGTCTATGAGATAATTGACCACCACCCAGTTGTTACCGCTAAGAGAGGTGTTCCGGTCGGTAACCAGCTCATCTCTTTCTACTTTTAACCCGTTCCAGCGTTTGCAGGCAGACATGCACCGTTTACACCCAATACATCTGACCGTATCAACCATCTTCCCGTAACGGATGGGATCGGCATCGGCAATGCCTATCGAATCCAGCGCGGCAAGGGCTGGTGCGCTGGCGGCAATCTTTAGAAAACGCCGCCGGTCCATTCTTTTCACCGGATGATTCATCGAGCCGTCTTGACTCCCGCATTCTGCAGTGTGTTGAAAATCGCCTCCAGCCCTGCCCGCTGATGAACGGTAAAGGGTTTGGGCATGTCATTTTTTTTCGCCGCCTCGAGAAAGCCAACAAGGTTCTCGGGAGGGGTATCTTTATGGTGATGGCAGGCACTGCAGGCATTGGGCTGTTTATCCAGCCCGCCGGCCTTCACGGTAGCCTGGGGGTACATGAACCTGAAGGTATGGCTATGGGAGTCTCCTTTTTCGCCGATCGCCGCGACTTTCGGCATATGGCAACGAATACAACTCCCAAAGGTGTGAATCCGGTGGACCGATCGGTACGTGGTCGCCGTGTGACAGTTCTTGCAGAGCATGTCTCCAAACAGTCGGGTCTTGGAACGAATCACCACCAGAGGGTTCGGGACCTCCCCGCCGGCCTGCAGCGCGCTTTGGCTCCTGTGGGTATCGTGGCAGGTAATACAATTGACGCCCACTTTGTAATGTTCGCTCTTCTTCCAGTCTATATACTGCTGGTTACTGGCCCTGGATTCCCCTGACGGCCAGAAATATTCGGGATGATCGTTCGGGTTGATTTCGTCGAAGTATCGTCTCAGGGTTCCCACCCCCTTTGCCCGCTGGTAATCGTGCGGGAAAGCATAGGTTCCCTCTTTATCCCGACCACGGGTATGACAGCTGCCACACATCTGAGCGGCCAGCCGGGGCCCCAGCCGGTTGGCCATGGTAATGGTGGGAATCTCGTATCCGGGAACCGCTTCCACATGGTTGCTCCCCGGTCCGTGGCAGGCCTCACAGGCAATACCCATTTCGACAAACGTCTTATTCTCCGGATCCAGACCGGTCACATGACATCCGGCACACTCGGTGAACCAGTTTCGTTTATCCGGATCGTCCGGGAAATAGGGTTCCCACTTCCCATCCAGCACCAGATATTGGGCAGGAAGGACGGTAAAATCATCCCCTACTTTCTTAATATACTGTTGCTTCCATTGGCCACCCAGAACAAAGTCAACATCTTCCATCGTAAAGGTTCTGATATCACTGGGCGTGGTGAAATCACCGATATTGGCCAATGGTTCCACAGCCACATCCCGCATCATCCGGGAGTGCAGCGAGGTCTTCCAGTCCAGAAAAGCCCTTTCATGGCATCGCTTACAGGTCATGGACCCGACGAAGGTTGCCCCGGCTCTGGTTTTGAATTTACCCTCGAGTTGAGCCATGCTGGACGTCAGTTCCGTTTCTTTCAGCGCAAGGGTCGTGGCAATAACGATGACCAAAGCGACTACAAATACAGCACCGATAATCATCGGGATCTTTGGAATATTTTTCATCTTCTCAACTCCCTGTCGTTGTCAATGGCAAAAGAGGGATCTAATATCAAACAATAGCCCTTCGGTAAAGAAGTATTCTCTATCTGTTTCTATTATCTCTGACTTCTTCCAATGCGTTCAATATGGCCTCCAATCCGGTCCTTTGATGGACGGCAAAGGGCTTTGGCATATCATTCTTCTTTGCTGCCTCCAGGAAGCCGGCCAGCTGCGCGGGATCGGAATCTTTATGGTGATGGCACCCGTTACAGGAATTGGGCTGCTTGTCCAGCCCTCCTGCTGCTACCGTCAACGCCGGGGAAACAAATTCAAAAGTATGGCTGTGTTCATGACCCACCGTTTTTGGCATATGGCAGGCTACACAACTGCCGAAGGTATGAATTCTGTGGGCCGCTCTTCGCTCCAAGGTGACATGGCATTCCATGCAAAGAGCATCGGTGGTCGTCTTGGTCATGGCAACTTTTGTCGCTTCTTCCGAATGCACATTATGGCAATTGGTGCACATGATGCCGACATCACCGTGTTTGCTCGTCTTCCATTCATTGTATTGCTGGTGGTGTTTCTTCTTCTGCCCCTCATTTTCCGAGTAGAACAGATAAAGGGCCTTTCCGGGCCGGTAGCCGTGTGAATAGCTGTATTGGCTCGGGAAACCTTCCTTTTTTTCAGAGACCTCAGCGGTACTCGTCCCCCAGTTATGGCACTGCCCGCAAACCATGGCCCGCTGCCACCAGGGCAACTTTGCCGGATTGATGATCGTATCTTTCTCATAATCAAAGTACTCGCTGGCCGCCTTGACATGATTGCTGCCAGGCCCATGACATGCTTCACAGGCGATACCCCGGTCAGCCCAGGTCGTATCGAATTGATCGTTGGCTTCATCGTAATTGATATCCATGCCGGTAACATGGCAACCGCCGCACTTGAATTGCCAGATACTTTCCGTGTCGCTCCAGTATTCTCCATCCCCGACAATGTTGTTTTCCAGGCCATTCAGGTTCGTCCAGGAGGTGGTTTTGATGTTCCACTGGACCGGGAGGACGTGGATTTCACCGTTGGCAAACTTGGCCAGGTAATTCTGCGTCCTTCCGACACCGAGAACATTCACCACTTCGTAATCATGAAGCTCCCAGTCCGGTCCGATGGTGTTGACATAATACATGCCGTCCCTGATAAACATCGTGCTGGCAACCGCTTCGCCGGCACGCTTCGGTGATGCGTCGGATACGGTAACCGTTAACGTGTTATTCTTCTGAAAGTCACCCATTACGGTATAGCTGTTGGACGGCTGCATGAATTTGGAATGGAGAGTGTTTTTCCATGTATCATGCTTCAGCCAGTGACAATCCTTGCATCGTTCGGAGCCGACATACCCGGGTTCGCCAAAGACCGGCGGGCCGACAGCTTCGGTGACAGCCATCTTCTTACCGGCATGGGGCTTGAAGTCGGAAATCTTCAGCGTGATAAGCACATATAAGACAGCCAGGATAACCCATATGCCCCAGTAGCTGGCAAAACCTGTTTTGATGTTCCTGGCAATGTTTGGGTTGTTATCCGGTCCAATCGGTGTGTTGTCCAAGGTCGCACCTCCATCTATCCATAACTACA
>JAZFSW010000558.1:0-7259 GCA_036446375.1 Desulfobacterales bacterium
TCCTGATTACGATGGCTCTGCTTTTTTGCACGCCACCGGTCTTTGCAGCGGGCTTTGTTGGGTCTAAAGATATTGGTGGCGGTTCTTACAATTATAGTGGTCCCAAAGCAATGGGGATGATTGTTGATGCGCCCGATACCATCTCTATCGGCGAGATGTCCGCTCATGTTCAGGGCCTTAGCACTGCGACAGAAATCCGTGGCGTTGTTTATGTGTCCAACGGTGCGGATTGGGATTTTGTGGCTGCAACGGACGTATCCACCATTTCCGTCGGCTGGAACCTGCTGTCGTTTGCTTCACCTGTTGAACTCATCAGCGGGGAAACGTACCTTCTTGCTCATATCACCAATGGCAGCAGATTCCTGGCGTATTCCGGTACCGGCGGCGGACGGGTATGGAACGGGTCGGTCGATTTCTACAACCCGGAAGGATCCGGCTCACAGCCCGTCCAGATCGCATACCACTATGCAACATGGGCACCGTATGGAGACTCGACCGCTGAAGGTGTTCCTGGGGCTGAGGAAGAACCGGTAGCAGTGGATATCAATGATGGCCTGATTGCTTATTTTCCATTTGAGGGCAATGCCGATGACATGTCCGGCAACGGCAATGGCGGTGCTGAAGTGGGTGTTGTATCCTATGAGGCGGGAGCTGTTGGCAAAGCGGCCACATTTGGCGGAGAAGGGTTCATCATTGCCGATGGCGAGCCGTTTGCGCTCACCGAATGGACCATCTCTTTCTGGATATATGTTGATGAGGCCCCCCCGCAATACTGGTACAGCCCAGTTACCAAGCAGGCCGCCACAACTGCAGGAGACGCAGGCAATTACAATTATGCATTCACATACTGGTACAATGGATGGTTCAATTCCCAATATGAAGACAGCAGCGGAAATAATGCGGACCACACGATGAATACCGGTCAAACGATGCCCCCGGGACAATGGCACCATATCGTCTCTACCCGGTCTGCGTCCGGTGATTACAGGATCTATCTTGATGGAATCCTGGGAAATTCGAGCTATGGATCTGATGTACCGACGATTGAAAGCCCCGACACACCGTTTCTGGTCGGCGGCAAGGTGACTGACACAACGCTCCTGTTCAAGGGCCAGATCGATGAGCTTCGAGTCTATGGTACCGCTCACGATGCCGGGTTTGTGCAGGAATTATACGATCTCTCCGAGGTCACATCGGGTGCTGAATGTCCTGTGAGTGAGCCGGAGATCGTAGAAGTTGAAACGATTGTTGAAGTCCCGGTTGAGACCATCGTATATGTTGAATCCGGGTCCTGTGTTGATGGGCTCTGCAATGTGGAAGGGTTAACGCTTGACGAACTGAGTCAGATGGAAGATGACCTGAAAGCGATGATTAGGAATCTTAAGGAGTGTCGGGTGAACGTTGTTCACGCTATTGACAATGCCAAAAAGGAAGCATCCGGGGGCAAGGGCAAAGGCAAGTAGATGGCGCGGCGCAAAAGCCCCAGCGCAAAAGCACCGGCATTTCAACCCGGCGGTTCCACCCTTTGGCAGAAGTATGCATGAGCATCACGGGGCTTGGGAACGGTATCGCCCCCCGCGTGTGCCTATTCATCTTCCCCATCATCCGTGGAGGGGGCGATCCAGGGCCTTGAAGGCTGCTTCCTGCATCACCTCTGAGAGGGTGGGGTGTGCGTGTATGGTATCGGCAAGTTGGGCGACCGTGCAACCCCGCTGAAGGGCCAGCGTTGCCTCTGCGATCAAATCGGTGGCGTGAGCCCCTATCATATGGACGCCCAGGATCTTTCCGCTTTGCGTATCCGAAACGATCTTTGCCTGACCGGCGATATCCCCCATAACCTGGGCCTTTCCGATGTTACGGAAGAGCACACTGTCCGATCGGGCCTCGTGTCCCTTCGTCAGGGCCTGAGACGTTGTCAGCCCCACGCAGGCAACCTCCGGTGTGGTGAAGATGGTACTGGGTACAACCTCATAATCAAGCGTTTCGTGTTTGCCCAGGGCGTTTTCAGCGGCAATGTGCCCCTCGGCCGAAGCCGTGTGGGCCAGCATGCCCTTTTCCGGGCCAAGGACATCGCCTATGGCGTAAACATCTGACACATTTGTTCGCATCCCTGTATCGGCAATGATCCACCCCTTATTATCCAATTCTAATCCGATCTTTTCCAGACCGATCCCCTCAGTATTGGGCCTGCGCCCCACGCACACCAATACTTTGTCTGTTTCCAATATCAGCGGGGGCTTTTCCTTTTCTTCAGGTGTCTTGAGAAACGGGGAGGGGCCAAGGGTCACCCGGAGCGATTTGCCTTCATATTCAACCGTATTTACGCTCCGGCTGACGATAAAATTGATTCTTCGCTTCTTCATTTCCCGCTCCAAAACCCGGGAACAAGCTTCGTCGACGGTTGGCAGGGGAAGTATCCGGGACATGGCCTCGATGAGGGTTACGTTTGCGCCGAGGGATGAGAAGATAAATGAAAACTCACATCCGATGACCCCGCCGCCGACAATCACCATAGATTCCGGTATCTTTTCAAGGGAAAGGGCATCGTCGCTGGAAAGAATCGATTTGCCGTCAAAGGGAAAAGAGGGGATATCCAACGGCCGGGAACCCGGGGCCAGGATTAATCCATCGTAAGGCACGTCGAGATCGTTTCCCTCTTCTGATTTTACGATGACCAGATTGGGTTTCTCTATCGTTGCCTGCCCCTCAAGATAGCGAATCTTGTGTTTACGAAGAAGCTGGTGTATCCCTTTGGCCTGGTGGCCGATTACGCTTTGCTTTCTGGCCATGATCGCTTTCATATCGGCGCGGGGTGTTTCCTCCAGTGCGATGCCGTACTCCCGGGCTCTCCCGAACTTCTCCAGTATATCTGCCGTGGCCTTCATCACTTTTGAAGGGATGCATCCCCGATTCAGACATGTCCCGCCCACATCGCCTCGCTCGATGACCGTGACGTCTGCTCCGAGCTGTGCGGCGCGTATGGCGGCGACATATCCGCCGGGTCCGGTTCCGATGACTGTTATTTGTTTTGACATAGGCTTTGCGCTCCCATGAGATCGGCTGCTCGCTTCATTCCACAAGTCCAGACTGCCACAAAGCATTGCTTATTTCAAGACAATTGTGAGTCAAATCATAGGCTTAAATAGTGGTAATGGGTTTGACATGTCAATTGGTTTTTTATATTGTGGGGGTGCTGAAGGTTTCAGGTGTCAGGTGTCGGGTTTCAGGGAAGAGGGATAAGGGACAAGGCGTAAGGGAAGAGGCATAAGGCACTAGGCATAAGGGATAAGGGATAGGGCAAAAGGGATAAGGCATAAGGCACAAGGGATAAGGGAAAGGTATAAGGACTGAGGGAAGGGCAGGATGACGATGGAACATACGGGAAAAACACATCCCCGAAAACCCCCGTGGCTTAAGCGGCGGATTCCTTCAGGGTCCACGTACCGGAAGATTCGCGGGATTCTTAAGGAAGGACAGCTCCATACGGTGTGCCAGGAAGCTCATTGCCCCAATCTCGGGGAGTGTTTTTCCAGCGGTACTGCCACCTTTATCATTCTCGGGAACCGGTGCACGCGCGATTGCCGCTTCTGCGCCGTCTCCCATGGCCCCACAGGGCCGCCCGATCCGACGGAGCCGCGCAAGGTGGCCGAAGCGGTGGTGAGCATGGGATTGGACTACGTGGTGATTACCTCGGTCACACGGGATGATCTGCCCGATGGCGGTGCAGGCCATTTTGCTGAAACTATCTGCGAGATCCGGCGCATCGCCCCGGCGGTACGGATTGAGGTCCTCATACCGGATCTCCAGGGCGCTGAAGAAAGTCTTGAGGTTGTTGTGAAAGCACAGCCGGATGTCCTCAACCACAACCTGGAAACCGTTCCGCGTATCTATCCGACGGTTAGACCGGGGGCCGATTACGGCAGATCGTTGGGTCTATTCAGCCAGATCCGGAATCTGGATCCGTCCATGACCACCAAATCCGGCCTCATGCTTGGACTTGGCGAGAGCGCCGAAGAGATAAGAGCTGTGCTGGGGGATCTGCTGAAGGTCGGATGCGGAATTCTCACGCTGGGACAATATCTCCAACCCTCGAAAGCGCATCTGCCGGTGGAACGTTTTGTTCCTCCGGAAGAATTCGACGCGTTGCGTAGGATCGCCCTTGAAATGGGTTTCGATGACGTTGCCAGCGGGCCCTTTGTGCGCAGTTCTTACAAGGCCCATGAACTCTATCGGAAGTGAAATGCCCTTTAGGGCCTGTTGACGTGGTAGTTCCCTGCCGATCCTTACCTCAAGCATCGATCCATAGGGTATTCATCCGCTTCAATGACGCATCGGCCTGGCTGACGATTCGATCAATGAGCTCTTTACAGGTCGGGATGTCTTCGATAGTGCCGGCAACCTGGCCGGCGGGAACCGAACCCATATCGGTGTCTCCGCCCACCAACCCGAGTTTCAGCTTGCCTAACCCGAGGCGGTCAAATTCCTGTGCCGGTGCTTTGCGCTCTTCCAGATCTTCAAAGGCTTCGGTCAGCTTATTTTTCAGCACCCGGATTCTCAGGCCGGTGATCCGGCCTGTTACGATCGTATCTGCCTCGGATGCCTGGAGGATCATCTTCTTTGTTTTCGGGTGGGCGACGCTCTCCTTGGTGCAGATAAACCGGGTACCCATTTGAATGCCATCGGCACCCAGGGCCAGTGCCGCGGCCAGTCCCTTTCCGTCTGCAAAGCCGCCTGCTGCGATAACCGGTATCTTCACTTTTTCTGTCACCAGGGGAAGAACGGACATGGTGGAAACCCGGGATACATGCCCGCCGGCTTCCGAGCCGGAAATGATAACGGCATGAGCACCTTCCTCTTCGACGCGCTGGGCCTGTTTCACCGTTGCCACCACCGGTATGCTCACGATGCCATGGGGCCAGAGCATGCTGCTGACCAGATCGGTGGTATGTCTTCCCCGGCCATAGGTGACCGCAGAGATCTTTTCTTCAATACAGACCTCAAGATTCTCTTCCAGGTTCTCACAGGTTGGTGTGAAATTGAGGGCAAAGGGCTTGCCTGTTAACGCCTTGGTCTGGCGTATCTTTTCTGTGAGCTCATCGGGTGTCCACAGGCTGCCTGTGAGAATTCCGAGACCCCCGGCGTTGGAAACAGCGGCGGCCAATGGCGGCTCGGCCACATGAACCATGCCTCCCTGAATGATGGGGTATTTGATGTGCAGCATCTCTGTAATTCTTGTCTTCATATTATCTTCCTTTCTTTTCCGGCCTGATGAAACAGACCGTTCTATCCGCGTAATCTGTGTTTTCTTGCATCATCCTGTCAAAGCGGCCTTTTAGTTTGTGGACAGCGATTTCTAAATCTACACCTAGCACCCCGTGTTTCGTCTATTTCACTTTATTTTGTTTATTTCAACCCATAACTGAACATTTCAAATCGTGTCATGCAATACCCCGGACAAAGGCTTTGAGGGCAGGCGGGCGGTGGTTTTCCTGAGATGGCAGGCCGAGGTCACCACTGAATTTCGTACCGTATTTATGCAGTATATTTTTGGATTGACTTTCTGTGTCTGTATGATACTTAATACACGGAAGCAAGATCAATCTGCCTTCCTCCTTTATAGCGGGCGGCCCTCGCTGGGAGGGCCGCCCCTATTATGGGTTCTATTCCATCAGTGAGGGTGGTTCTTGCTCTACACCCATCATTTACAACAGGTGAGCGTTAAGGAGGTCAGTGTTTTGGCAGAAGGAACAGTTAAATGGTTTAGTGATAAGAAGGGCTACGGGTTTATTGAGCAGGAAGACGGAGCCGATGTATTTGTACATCATACAGGAATTGACGCCCCGGGCTTCAAGTCTCTTAGCGAAGGTGATCGCGTTTCCTTTGATGTAGAAGAGGGCCAGAAAGGTCCCGCTGCAGCAAACGTCAAAGTGCTTTAACCGAGCCCTGTCCCGGCTGAAAGCGCGATTCTTCCGAATTGTCAGACCACAGACTCGTTCAATCTCCAGTGATTGCTGCAGGGCATATATAGCCTTGCGCCTGTTTGCAGCGATCTGAGGCTCTTGCCGTTTCTCCGGCAGATGTCTGGCGATGGCACCGGTGTCTCTTAAGCGTTCTTCTATCCGCCCGGGGTATCCTAGCCCAAGACGTCCGAGATGTCCTCGGGATGGATGTCATTTACCGATACGGCCTTGTAGCGAATCGATATTCCCGCCTTGTGGACCGATCTCGGGCTTCCGGATACCAGTGGATGCCACCTTTCCAGATCTTTTCCTTCAACGATGTACCGGTATGCACAGGTATCCGGCAACCAGGTTATCTGTCTCACGATTTCGCGGGACAGTTCCAGACAATCCGAATTGATGACCAACCGGTTCTCATAAATCAGGCAGCGGCAGGTTTCCGTATCGATAAATTCACAGGCCAATGGTGTGAATTCCACTGTGCCGCTGCCTTTGTCCTGCACCTTTTCCAGGCAGCATATCCCACAGCCATCACAGAGAGACTCCCATTCATCTTCCGTCATCTCTTCAAGGGACTTTGTTTTCCAGAACGGGGGCTGATCCCTATGCAAAGGCTCGTTTGACACTCCCTTAAGCTCAGTTTCCCGTAAACTTGGGCGGACGTTTCTCCTTAAAACTCAGGGAAGATTCGAGAACGTCTTCTGGTGCTCGCCGGGAATAGACCAGTCCGGTCGTCTCGTATCGGAGGGCTTCTTCCAGGTGCGCTTCACTGTTATGCTGCAGCACCCGTTTGGCGCTACGTAGGGCCAGCGGGGGCCACAGGGCCATCTCCTTTGCCAGCTTAATCGCTTCTTCCATGAGCTGATCATGGGGAAAGAGACGATCCAACAGTCCCAGCCGGTAGGCTTCCTCGGCTTCGACCATGCGACTGGTGAAAATCAGATCTGCTGCGCGCGGGTATCCGATGGCACGGGGAAGAAAGAAACTCATGCCAGCGTCAGTAGAATTGCTTCGCTCGAGAAAGACGGTTTTGAAACGCGACTTTTCGGACCCTACCCGCATGTCACAGGCAAGTGCAAGGCTCATGCCGGCCCCGGCGGCAATCCCATTTGAAACGGCAATGGTCGGCTTGTTTAGGCCGTATACGGCAAGGGCCTGCCTGCCCATCCAATCGAGTTCATCCAGGCGAAAGTTCTGAGAGGAGAGTCCCGGGCCCCCGGCTCCGGAATCGGTGAGATCCACGCCGGAGCAAAATCCCCGCCCCGCCCCGGTTAGAATCAGCACCCTTATCTCATCATC